>RDXD01000358.1 GCA_004292575.1 Bacteroidota bacterium | reverse complement strand
CTTTGGAGAACCACAGAATTTAACCCCAATGGAGAGAGATTTACTGTGGGAACCACAAATGGTGGACAGTATAGTTTGGCATAGAACTATGGATATAATAAATAACCCAAAGGACAGTGAAATTTCGACAAGAAAATTTTACTTTAAAAGAACAGGTATTTTTTCAACATCCGTAGTGAAGGATTCAAATCAGCTTTGGGAGTGGAAACAAACTTATCAACAAAAACATAATGGGAACGCAGTCTGTATAGGTCTTGACTTAACAAAAATTAAAAATAAATTGGACACTATTGGAAATTATAGTTTAGGTCAAATTAGCTATCAGGATTCTCAAAATGAAATTGATTTTATCGGCTTTGGGAATACTTTTTTGATTGACCGTTTGAATAACATCACTTTCACCTTATCCAAAAATTCAGTTGACAATATTTTAGAACAACAGGAATTACGAATAATGAAATTTTTGACAACTGACACATCGAAAAAAAGTGCAGAAAGATTTTTTTATTTAGAGCCTGATTTTATAACAGAAATAATTATACACTCAAATGCGACTGATGAAGCTAAAAAAGAAATTGAAGCAATAGGAAAAAAAATTGGCTGCAACAATTTGACATATTTCAACCTGTAAGTTAAATCTGACAATAGTACAGCATGCAACATTTAGTCGCACAGCCAATAAGCCCCCCTGAGATTGAACCCCTTAGCACAACACAAAACACCCCGAACCATTTGGAACGTAGGCTTTTGGCTATACGCTGTTTAGCGACACCGGGCTTTAGGTGGTTTTGTAGGAATTATAGGTAGCCCGTAGGTTGATTTTGGCAGGGTTTGGTACTGCCAATTTATGGACGGTAGTTGATTGCAATGCTGGCAGCACGTGGTTGCCCTTGCCAACCCTGCTGGCGATTGCCAGCCCTGCAGTACACATCACGTGTACTTACAAATGGCTAATAAAGCGTAATCTATAATGCCAGTAAAACAAGATGTACACTGGTTAACTTTCCGCCTGGGCTAATGGCTTAGTTGTAAAAGCATGCCGCCCTAATGAGTAAAAACTCGTTATGACATCCAAAGCGTGAGCACGCCGAAAAAAACCTGCTGTGTTCTACTTTTTAAAAACCAACACCGGGCATTTGGCATGGCGCAGCACATACTCGGCCACGCTGCCCATCAGCAGGCGATCAAAGCCCTTTCGGCCGTGCGAGCCCAGCACAATTAAATGGGCATGGTGCGCCTCTGCTGCTTTTACAATGCTGGGGCCAGGTTCGCCATATTCCAGTATTTCGTAGGCAAAGGTCTTATTGGGGTGTTCGGCTTCCAAGCTGGCTTTTAAAGCCTTGCACCCTTCTTCGGCGGATTCTTTTTCCTTGGCCAGCACTTCTTCCACCCCCGGCGATAGCACAATGCTGCCCGTAAAAGTGAGGTCGTAGTAGTTAATTTGCGGTAGCACATACACCAGCTTTACATTAGCCGTGTTGGCCAATTGGCTGCTTAGCGCAAAAGTCAGTGCTTCTTTCGAATGCTCTGAAAAGTCAATGGGGCAAAGTATGGTTTCAAAGGCTTGCATGGCGGTGGGTTGTAGGCGTTAATAATTGTTGAAACTGCAAAAAACAATTGCAGGAGCGCATCCTTTCATCTATCATGTTGTTCCAATCTTGCCGGCGCTGCACAAAATCGGTTAACACCGTATGGCACAGCAGTTGTAACGCTTCTGTGGCTTCGCTGTGTTCCATAGCATCGGCATAGCGCTCCAACTGCACGGCGTGCACCAATAGCTTTTGTGCCTTTAGTTTAGTAAGATTCTGCAATTCTGCCACGTTGGGCATGGGCGTGCCTTTGGGTTCCTTTTTGTGGTTAAACACCCTTAATACCGAAGGAAACACCAGCCGGTTTTCGTAACCTGCCAGCGATAGAAATGTTTGCCGAAAATCTGCAAACACTTCGGCAATGGCAAGCTGATAGGGGCCCTCCACATGGGGCAGGGACCTAAGCACCGTATCAAGCTGCTGCTGCAGCCTTGGGTACAGTTCAATGTTTAGCGAATCTATTATTTGCTGGGTGTTGTCGGCGTGCTTGCACATGAGGGTATAAATTACAATGCAAGAGTACCAAAGGCCCGCCAACCTAGCAATGAGTAACAGAAGCCAAAAACATGACAAAAATCATGTTTGGCCTTAATCGTTCAAATTTGCCGTCTTAATCAGCTTGTCTAAGTTCACAAGCTTTATCTTTTTACCTACCAGCTCTATTATTTTATCGTGGTTAAACTCCGATAGCAACCGTATGGCGGTTTCGGTAGAAGTACCCACAAAATCGGCTATTTCTTCGCGGCTCAAAACCACGTTAAGGGTTTGCCCATCTTCGGCAAAGCCATAGGTGGCCTTTATAAACAGCAGGGCCTCAGCCATACGCTCACGTACATTTTTTTGCGATAGCGATACAATGTGGTCTTCGGCTGTTTTAAGGTCCGAGCTCATTTTGCGCACCATTTCGAAAAGCAATTTATTGTTTTGTTTGGTAGAATCTAAAAAGTAGCCTTTGTCAATAACACAAATCATGGAGTCCTCTACCGCTACGGCACTGCAGTGGTATCGCTCATTGGCCAGCAGGGCCCGGTAGCCCAGCACGTCGCCAGCTTTTGACAGCCTCAGAATCTGCTCCTTTCCGTCAAAACCGGTTTTACTCAGCTTTATTTTACCGCTGTTTACACAAAATAGGCCCAGCGGCAGCCCTTGCTCGTTAAAAATTACCTGCCCTTTTTTGTACTGGGCGCAAGATTTGTGCTGCGTTAGCTCCTGTAGTTCTTCGGTATTTAGCGCATTAAATACCGACTGCATGCGAACCTTGCATTGCTCGCAGCCAACATGTACACCGTCTAATCTCATGTTTTTGAGGGTATTGATGTTAAAAAATTTCACTGTCGGGCGACCCAAGATACACCCTTAGCGGGTAAATGTCGGGCAATACACATTAGCGCCGTTAAAACTTAGCCGCTGGAGCAAAACTTTTTCCTCAATTCGGCAACGGGCATTTCATTCTGCCATCTGTTGAGCTACTGTAAAGCCCGGGGCCAATATATTTAGACAGGTGCAGCATCCAATTTTCTGCCCATCAAAGCCTTACCCTTGGGTGGCTTGCATGGCTTTATCAACCGCTTGTTCCATCCGCTCCAGCTCTTGCAGCGCATCGCTTTGGCTAAGTTGGTGCTGCATGGTGGGGTTGGGCTGGGTGGCAAACCAAATCAGCACCATTGCTACATAGTCCTGCATATCGTTTCCGGCAAAGTTGCCCTTGAATTCCGAAATTTTTTCGTTGATAAACTTAACGGTTTTGCGCACCGTTTCTTCATCGGCAGCTGTCACTTTTATCCTATAAGTTCGGTCGGCTATGGTTACCGATACGGGTCTCAAATCATCCATCATAAAGCGGTGTTACTGGCAGGCACTAGGCCGATAATTGGGTAATGGCTTTTTCTACGTCTTTAATATACTGGTTTATTTTGCGCTCAAAGGCTTTGCGCTCGGCGGGTGCCATTTGTTGGCTACC
>RDXD01000357.1 GCA_004292575.1 Bacteroidota bacterium | reverse complement strand
ATTTCGCGGCTCAGCAACGGCTCAAATTGTGTGCCAAATGCCTCGTAATTTGCCCTGGTGGCAGCGTAATACTGCACGGCATACGTAGCCCCATCGGCATCATCGGTGTCTAAAAGGCGCACCAGCTGATACCGTTCGAAGCATTGGGTAGCCATAATGGCCGGTAGGTGTATTTGCTGTAGCCATGCCAGCCATGCCGTGTCAATACTGGGGCTTACTTTAATGGTTTGGTTATAAATAATCATGGTTCGTGGTTGCGGGGCGCTAATAAATGCGTTCTAAATGGCCGGTTTATTTGGTGGGCTAAAAGCCAGTACTCAAGTGGCCAGCTCTAGCAAAATGGGGCAGTGGTCGCTGTGTTTTACGTTTGCCAGCACCTCGGCCTTGCGCACCTTACCGCTTAGCGTATCCGACACCGAAATGTAATCAATACGCCAGCCTTTGTTTTGCTCCCGCACGGTTGGGAAGCGCTGGCTCCACCAGGTGTAGGCGCCGGTTAGTTCCGGGTGCAACAGGCGTAGCGTATCCACCATGCCGCTGGCAAGCCATTCGTCCATCCAAGCCCGCTCATCGGGCAAAAACCCCGATGAGTTTTTATTCCCTTTGGGGTCGTGAATGTCGATATTGCGGTGGGCAATATTGTAATCGCCGGTTATGATGAGGTTGGGCCGGGTTTGTTTAAGCGTGGCAATGTGTTGGGCAAAGTGCGCCAACCATACATATTTAAAGGCTTGTCGTTCATCGCCGCTGGTACCGCTTGGGAAATAGGCGTTCACCAGGGTTAGGTCGCCAAAGTCGGCCCGTATTACGCGGCCTTCCCTGTCGCTATCGGCAAAGCCACTGCCTGCAAACACCGCGTCGGGCTTCATTTTGCTAAAAATGGTAACCCCGCTGTAGCCTTTTTTTTCGGCGTTGCACCAGTAGCTTTGGTACCCCAGTTGTTCAAAAATGCTGGCGTCAATATCGTTGGGGGTGGCCTTGGTTTCCTGTAGGCACACCACATCGGGTGATTCCTGCCCCAGCCAATCGGCAAAGCCTTTTTTTAGTGCCGCTCTAATGCCATTTACGTTGTAAGAAATGATGCGCATACCATTCATATTATTTTTCCAATTGGGCCTTGGGCTGGCCCAAAAGCATTTATTTTGTGTGAAAATAGCCTCCCTTATTGATACAAAAGGCACCTTGCTCTAAAAACACCTTGTTGTTGGCACCACAAGCTCTACCCTACGCTACCCGACAGCAGCGCTGTGTTAACTTTGTGGTGGACAATATATTCATGAAGTTTACCCTAGCCTATGCCACGGGCATTTTGTTTTACAACGTGGTGCAGTATTTTTTCCCCCGCTTTGGCGTCCTCATTTTCAATCCCAATAGCACCCTTGCAACCCTAGTGGTGTTATACATGGTGAGTAGGGTAAACTACGCCATCTACTACAGCATTTGCGAGCATTTTTGCAATGGCTACACGGTTGGCAAGTTGCTTACGGGCACCCGTGCCGTGCAGGCCTGCGGGGCAAAACTTACCCCCAAGCACGCCATACACCGCAGTTTTTCCCGGTTTTTGCCGTTTGAGTTTCTTAGCGGTTTTGCAAAGCAGCCCTGGCACGATAGCTGGACCAAAACTACCGTGGTGCGGGCCAACTGGCGTGCCAATATTGCCTTTCGTATGTAGTGGCACGCTGGCACCGTTGGCTGGCTCTGCGCAAAAGTAGCACCGCCGTTCTTTGTTGACGCCTATCTTCACCCGCCACTAAACCACCTGCCATGGCTGCTTTCAAATACTTTATTGTTTACAAACCCTACTTGGTGCTTAGCCAGTTTAGCCCGGTTGAGGGTAAAGAAACCTTGGCCGATTATTTTACCTTGCCCAAAGATGTTTATCCCATTGGCAGGCTAGATGCCGACAGTGAAGGTTTGCTGCTGCTGAGCAACGATAAAGCCATAACAGAAAAGTTGCTGCACCCCCGCAGTGGACACCAACGCGAGTATTGGGCGCAGGTGGAAGGCATACCCACCAGCGATGCTTTAACGCAGCTATCCAAAGGCGTAAGCATCAACATTGATGGTAAAAATCACCAAACCCTGCCCGCCACAGCCGTACTACTTAGCAACACCCCCTTGCTACCCGATAGAGACCCGCCCATACGCTACCGTGCCAGCATACCCACCAGTTGGCTAAGCCTTACCCTTTCCGAAGGCAAAAACCGCCAAGTGCGCAAAATGACGGCCGCCGTGGGCCTGCCTACGCTACGGCTGGTGCGCTGGCGCATCGAAAAAATTGATGCGGCGGGCATGCTTAGCGGCGATCTTATTGAAATGGGGCAGAAGGAGTTTTACCACAAATTGAAGCTAAAGGGTTGAGGAGTAGCTTGAAAAGTATCAACTGGGCTGTTTTATGAGATGAGCTGCTTAAAAAAAGCAGTATGAACAGGGCCTTGCGGGTGCCATAGCATTACAACACGGGTGCCACCGTAAAAACATCGTCCAAAGCCGTTACTTCATTCCAAGCCCGCGTTTTTAGGTTTACGCAAACGTCGAGTATCCTAATTTCACCTGCTGTTTTCCTTTGTAGGCAGGCTCAAAATCAAATTTATGCCCATCAAAAACATCATTTTCGATCTCGGCGGCGTATTTATCGATATACACTTCGATCGCACCCAGTCCGCCTTTGAGCACCTTGGCTTTGCCAATTACGGCAGCCAGTTCAACCTTCAGTATTACGCACCCTTGTTCCAGCAGCTTGAAACCGGGCATATTAGTCCCAGCCAGTTTTTTGATGGCCTGCGGCAAATGAGTGGTCAGCCGTTGACCAATGAACAAATCACTGGTGCGTGGAATGCCATGCTGGGCGCCTTTAGGCCTGCTGCGCTACAATTGCTGGCCGAGCTGCGGTCAAACTACAGGCTGCTGCTCTTTAGCAATACCAACAGCATTCACTACGATGCTTTCACCGCCGAGTATGGCAAGTCGTTTGGATTGCCCCATTTCGACAGTTTGTTTGCCCCGGCCTACTACAGCCACACGCTGGGGCTGCGCAAACCGCATCCCGAAAGCTTCACCGCCATTTTACAAAAAGAGGGCCTTAGCGCCAGTGAAACACTCTTTATAGACGACACCACCGCCAATTTAGAAGGCGCCACCGCCGCTGGCCTAACTACGCTGGCGTTGCCGCCGGGCACCTATTTAGAGGACGTGTTGCCGCCGTTTTTGCGGGTTGCGGGGTAGAGTTTAGTGAAACTGGGGTTGATGCTAAAACAGGGACTGAACCAAAGTTGCCGCTGGCGATAAGTTGCCTGCTAGCGCAATGCAAACCGCAGTAACTCCTTACATGAAAACTGGCACACTTTGTATTGTTAATGGCGCTTTTTGAGACTATTGTCAATACACTTGTCTAGCGCTGCGTGATTTTGAAGCCATTTTCTGTTTTCCTGTTACATCGATTTACACCTGTCGTTTTCAATACGTTATTTAATTTCTTCGGGAGGAATCTCAAAACCATCTCTTGCTTTGGTTGACAAATACATCACCATTTTGAAAATGAAGCATTTGAG
>RDXD01000414.1 GCA_004292575.1 Bacteroidota bacterium | reverse complement strand
TCGTGCGCCTGCACCACCAGCTGCTTAAAGTCGGCCACAGTACCATATTCAGGGTTGCAGCTGGTGTAGTCGGCACAGGCATAGTAGCTGCCTAGGCTACCCAATCGCCCCTCGGTAGCAATGGGCGTAATGGGCATAAACCACAGCACTTCCACGCCCATATCCCTTAGCCTGGGCAAGTGTTCTGCAAAGGCCGCAAAGCTGCCCTCGGGGGTATATTGACGCAGATTTACTGCGTAAATGTTGGTGCTGTGCGCCCATGCCACGGGTGTAAAATGTTCTGCCATCGGTATGGTTTTAAATTTAGTTATGCTAAGGTAACCCTGTAGCGTCGCTCCTGCGTTTAGAATTTTTTTGGAGCATGTATTGATGGGCTAAGCACCACTTGAATTCGGTATCCCATTTTAGGCAACGCTTGTAGATGCCTTCAGCTTTGTTTTTCATGTGCCATCCCTGGCAACGGGCGTGGATATCGTGGTTAAATTCCAACGGGCCGCACCTGTAAGTTTTGCAAATTGTAGCCGCAGTCCCACAACCACGCCGAAAAGGGCTTGGCCTTGGTGGAAAATTAGAACTTCTTTAGCCAATAACCGAAGTTGATAATTGTAGTTTTACCGAAGGTTTATGCATAAGCGAAAATAATAACGTCCAGCCTAAACCGAAACACAATAAAAAAGCGAATATTGAGGCTGTCTTCATCAAATTCTAATAATGCCGAACCATAATTTGGCAGAGGTGGCTCTTTAATACGCCTGAATTAAAACTTCTGTTGGAATGTGCCAACTTCTATGCAGTTGTCGAATCATTTCTAATGAAAGTTTACGTTTCCTATTTAGTATTTCACTTGCTCTACTTTTTTGTCCAACAACCTCTGCAAGATCAGATTGTGTCAAGCCTAATTGTTCCATTCTAAATTTTATTGCTTCAACAGGGTCCGGTAATTCAATTGGAAAATTTTCATTTTCGTACTTGTCAATTAAAAAACTCAGTACTTCTAATTCGTCGCCCTTTGAAGTTTCTTTTTTAGCATCAAACAAGGTCTCAAGCCTCGTCATTGCTAACTCATAATCCTTCTTTGTATCAATTGGCTTAATATTCATTTAGAATTGTTTTTGCATATATTTTATCATATTCAGCGTGTGTCCCAGTAAATCTAATCCAAGTCATTTGATAGTCAAAGTTGAGTTTTATAAACAGTCTATAAGGGTTCCCTTTAATTAAAAACAACTCCACTATCGCCGATGATACTTGTTTTTGGATATGCTAACTTGATTTCGTTTGAGTTTTTCCATTCAGAACTTGATGCTTCTTGGTACGAAGACTTCAACTGTTGTTCACAGTCGTTGTGCTTCTCCCAAAGTTCTCGAAGTATCTTTTTTGCTATAACGCTCAATTAAATTGATTTTGTTAAACATAAGAAAAGTTACCGGTGTGGAAATTTGTTTGTTTTATTTCTTTAAAATTTTAGGTGGTCAAACAGCATTTTAGCCAACAAGTTGATTTGCTAACGCATTGTATTATTCGCAAGCACTACCGGAAGCTGAAGCTGCGTCTTGCGGTGCCAATTCCTCAGGCACAAAAAAAACTGCAAGCAATGTTGTTTTCATGCGTTGTCAATTGTGGTTTAAAACCGGGTGGTTTGAGGCTAGCAAAATGTGTAATTTTTTGGTTTGCAAGCCTTTGTAGCGGTGTGCAACTTTTATTTTACGCATGAACTCGCCCAATTTCCCTACTTTTGCATTTCTTAATTGTTTTTGCTTTCTGCAGCCGAGGGTTACGCCCGGCAACAAATGCCCGATGGCTAAACGTAAGGCGGGTAAAGTATTTTCCCTTGGGATGATAGCCTTACCATATTTTTTTATCTAATTATTTAAACGTGAATTTTAACGAACTACAGCTCATTGAGCCTGTACTTAAAGCTTTACAACAAGAAGGCTACAGTACGCCCACGCCCATTCAGGCACAAGCCATTCCCCACTTGCTTAACCACCGCGATTTGCTTGGGTGTGCACAAACCGGCACTGGCAAAACCGCCGCCTTTGCCATACCCATATTGCAGTTGATGCATGCGCAAATGAGTAGCCAGGCACCCGCTGCCCAGCGGCAAATACAAGCATTAGTGCTTACACCCACCCGCGAGTTGGCCATTCAAATAGAGGAAAGCTTTGCAGCATATGGCAGGTTTTTGCCACTTAAGAAGTTGGTCATTTTTGGCGGCGTATCTCAACATGCACAGGTGCAAACCCTCAAGCAAGGGGTTGATATTTTGGTTGCCACGCCGGGCCGATTGCTCGATTTAATTGGGCAGGGCTTTATTAGTCTCCATGCCATTAAGTTTTTTGTGCTAGACGAAGCCGATCGCATGCTCGATATGGGTTTTGTGCACGATGTAAAACGCATCATTACCAAACTGCCGGCAAAGCGTCAAACCTTGTTTTTTAGCGCCACTATGCCGCCCGAAATTCAGCAGCTCGCCAACGTGTTGCTTACTAATCCTGCACGTGTGGAGGTTACGCCCGTTTCAAGCACAGCCGATACCATTCAGCAGAGTTTGTATTATGCCGATAAGGGCAATAAGCGCCTGCTTTTGGCCCACTTGCTAAAAAATGATGACATTAAAAGTGTTTTGGTGTTTACCCGCACCAAACATGGCGCCGACAAAGTGGTAAAAGACTTGCAGCGCGAAAACATTACCGCCGAAGCCATACACGGCAACAAAAGCCAAAATGCCCGGCAGCGCGCCCTCAGCAACTTCAAGGCTCGGGCTACACGCGTATTGGTGGCTACCGATATTGCGGCGCGAGGTATTGATATTGACGAGTTGAGCCACGTGGTAAACTACGAGCTGCCCAACGTGCCCGAAACCTACGTTCACCGCATTGGCCGCACGGGTAGGGCAGGGGCAAGCGGCATTGCCATATCGTTTTGCGAGCAAGAAGAACGCCCTTTTTTGAAGGACATTCAAAAACTAATTGGCAAGAACATTCCGGTGGTAGCTGAGCACCCTTTTATGGCGCCATCACCTGTAGAAGGAAGGCCGCAGTTTGACCAAAGGCCTGCACCTCAAAATCATACGCAGCAGCGGAGGCCTAAGCCCAACCAGGGGTTCCGGAGTGGTGGTCCGCAACGTGCGTCGCAAGGTTCTGGCCAAGGCGTGCGCTCCAGTATTGGCAACAGGTCCTCCAACTAAAAATTTTTTTTTCTGTGTCTACTTCATAAACAAACACCCCGTCAATGGGGTGTTTGTTTTGATATGAGTTTTGTTTGCCGGCTGCTACAGGCTTTTTTTCTAGCATTTCTGGCGGCTCCCAGCTGCTGTTTTGATGTTGCCCTACAGCACTGTCCAAGCAGACAGTTGACTCCTTTTTTTGTTGCGCCATTCCAATAATACAAACATTAAATGGCCGCAAATAGCAGCAGAGTTCTACTCAAATGACGTCCTAAATAGCTCGCATCAATTTTGATGCTTGCACTAGGCCCGCAATCAATATTTGGGCATAACCCACGGGTAAAGCTAGTGTTTGTGGCAGCCATTTTTATGCTTGCGCCCCAGCGTCCTAGGTTGTTTTAGTTGCCCTGCAATTTTGAAAAGGGGTACGTGCAGGTTGCCGATTGCTGGGTAAAAATGTTTTTGAAGCACTAGTTGTTCATTTTAAACCTGACTTTTAAAACATGCAAGCCAGGACGGACGTTTTTAACGCATTAAATTTTTTGAATGGATTTTTTAGACAAATGTTGGCGTGGTTGTATAACCCAATTAGCTACTGGCCATTACACTAACCCGCCTGATGCTGCTGCGCATACACGAGCCATTGGCGTGTCGGCAGGCCATAGAAGCCGAACGGCAACAACTGCAAAATGTGCAAATGACCTTACAAGCAGAGTTAAGCCACATGAGTAACAGCTTGCAAAATGTGCAACGGCGGTACGATGCTGTGGAAATGGAACGAAACCTGTTGGGTAACCAGCTTGCGGCCCAAGTTCAACTGTGCAAGGGGTTACAGGCGCAGTTTGAACAGTTGGCGGCTCCGCTAAAGCAAGGGCTGGCCGATTTAAAATTGCGGTTGGAAGGTGCTATTCATCAGGCTTCGGCCGAGCGCAACACCATGTTGGGTCGGGTGAGGGAAGTGCTGTTGCAAACGAATGCACTCAGCTAGCAGGCTACCAATCTTATAGCTGCTTTAAAGCTGGTTCTTAACATGTGGCAACGCGATGAGATTAATAAAAACACCGAAGCTATTGCCGGGCCTGCTGGCAAGCTCTACGATAAACTGGTAGGTTTTGTTGATAATTTTGAAGGCATCGGCAAGGCATTGGACAAAGCCCAAATGGCATATAGCGACGCTAAATTGAAAATGATGTTGGGCAACGATAACTTGCTTTTGCAGGGTCAAAAAATGGAAAAACTGCAGAAGCGCAAATCGCCCATGCCTTTGCCACCCCACTGGGTAGAAAACGAAGAAGAAGCTGCCGCCAATTGAGGCTTATGAAGCATCTCCGAGCTGCCGCTTATAAATTTGAATGCTGTTTTCTAGACCCAAATACAGGGCATCGCAAATTAAGGCGTGGCCAATACTCACTTCGCTTAAAAATGGAATAGCTTTAGCAAAAGCCTTTAAATTGTGCCGATCCAAATCGTGTCCCGCATTTACCCCCATACCCAGTTGTTGGGCCAAACTAGCCGCATTGGCGTAGCGCTGTAAAGTTTGTGCATGCTGGTGGGTACCAAAATGGCTGGCATAGGCTTCGGTGTATAATTCAATACGATTTGTGCCGGTGCTGGCAGCGGCGCTAACCATTTCGGCTACCGGATCTACAAAAATAGACACCCTGATACCTGCATTTTTAAACAGCTTGATGATGCCAGTGAGGTAGCTTTGATGGGTTATGGTATCCCAGCCATGGTTGCTGGTAAGTTGCCCCAGCGCGTCTGGCACTAAGGTAACCTGATGTGGTTGTGTTTCAAGTACAAGGTCAACGAACTTTTGCTCGGTTGGGTTACCCTCTATGTTGAACTCGGTGGTGATGATGGGTCTTATGCTGCGCACATCGTTGTAAGTAATGTGTCGCTCATCGGGCCGGGGATGCACGGTTATGCCATCGGCGCCAAACAGCTGTGCATCAATGGCAGCTTGGGTTACATTGGGATTGTTGCCCCCGCGGCTGTTGCGCAGTGTGGCTATTTTGTTGATGTTGACCGATAGTTTGGCGTTGTTATGCATGGGCCGTGGCGCTGGTGTTTATGAGTTTCAAAATAATGAGGCCTGTTATAATGGCTACTGCAAAGCTGAGCAGTGTGCCAATCAGTATGTACTCGGCTTCTTTTCTGCCACCCTCTTTTTGGGTGTCGTTAAAACGTAAAATTGATTTTGCGGTTATTAAAAAACCTATGCCTGCAAATTGTTGTGTTAGGATAAAAGTATACACCAAAATTCGTTCGCAAACCCCAATCCAGCGGCCGGCTTCGGCCAACGATAGGCGCTGCTGTGCCAGCCTTGTATCTACATCGGGCCGCCAACGCTGCGTTATAAAGCCAATGCCAATAGAAAATGGCCATATCAGCAGTAAGTAGCCCATTAGCATCAGCCACAAGGTGTTATAGTTGGCCAAGGCCGTAATTGCTATTAAGGCATTTTGGGCATTGGCATCAATGCAGCACCATGCCAGCACCAGCACCAGCACGTGCAGCAATTGATCTATAATAAAATACACGGGCTTGTCGGGGCGGGTTAGTTTCCACCAGTCAATAAAAAAATGGCTTACCGTTACAATTGCTGCTGGCCACCAGGTGTACCATTGCGCAGCTAGCCCATACACCAGCAGGCCGTGTATGGCTACGTGTAAGTAAAGCATCCAGCTGCGGGCTTTTAAGCGCTGTTTGTGGCGCACCATAGTTCCGCTTTGGAGCAAAAAATCGCCTATTAGGTGGGCGCAAATCCATTTTGCTAACAACATATTGGTAAATTTATGCCACCTGGGCGAAACGCTCTATAATCAACTCGAAGAGCGACCAGCCTGCCGCTGCCAGCCGCTTTTGTATTGCCGGTTGTTTAATACCTAGCTGCTGCGCCCAGCTTGCTTGTGTGCCGCCCAGGCAGGCTAAACTTATGGCCTTGGCCTGTGCCTTTGTAAGGTGCTTTAGCAAGTGGTTCAGCGTGGCACTGTGTACCTTCCATTCATTATTTGTGGTCATGTTGTCAAATGCTACGGAAAGGAATTGGTTGTTTTTCTTTAGCCATTCCAATTGTCGGCCCGAGTGCTGGTAGGCTGTACCATCGCTAGTAAGGTTGGTGCCGCTGCGAAAGGTGATATTGCCGATACCCAGACTGAGACGCAGCCCCGTGCCCTGTGCCTTAAAGCTGCACACGGCATACAACGCCGCTCGCAGGGCCGCATGTCTGTGCTGGCTTGTACTGCCCTGAAAACTATCGCCTTGAAAAATTTCGGCTGCAAAGTCGGGCATGAGGGCCTGCATGCCAAGATTGCATTGTTTTAGTGTTGCCAAAATGCTGTATCGCTCGGCTTCGCTATAGCCTGTTGAACCTACCACATCGGCAGTGAGCACCACCGCTAAAAGTTCTGTAGGCATGTTTTAAATTTGTTAGTTTTTTGATAGTTGGGATGGAAGTTTTCAGTATGGCCGAACAAATATAGCTTTAAAACGGAATAATATGACATTATTCTATTTAAACAGAATAAATTAACTTTATTCATTAAAAACAGAATAAAATATATTTTCGAAACACACCCCTTTACTAAAGGTCGTGCTGCATGCAGGGAATTTTCAGCCATCAGGCTAAAAGTGTGCAAACCCATCCCAAAAAAGCATCACTTTTTAACACCGCCGTAGGCAAGGCTTAGTCTTTTGCTGTTTTGGGTCGGTTCCCTAGGAGTTGGCCCGTAATAGCTGGTTACTTTTTGGAAGCGTTTTTGTAATTTGTAGACCTTCATCGGCCTTTAAAGTTTGGCTTTCTTTTTTCTAGAAACGCCGAGGCGCCTTCTTTCAGATCATCGCTTTCAAACAAGGCACCAAAGGCATCTATCTCCATTTGCAAACCCTTTGCTGGGTGGTAGCATGCCGTATTTACCAAATCAATAACCTTGGCTACTGCCAGTGGTGCTTTGCCGGCAATGGTATTCAGCGTGGCTTTTACAGCCTCCATCAACCCCTCAGACGGACACACCTTATTTACCAAGCCCATAGCCAGTGCTTCATCGGCGCTAATGATGTTTCCGGTCATCATCAGCTCCAATGCACGGCCTTTGCCTACAAGTTGGGTAAGACGCTGTGTGCCGCCGTAACCGGGCACCAATCCAAGGTTTACTTCGGGTTGGCCAAATTTAGCATTTGTACTGGCATATCTAAAGTGACAGGCCATAGCCAATTCGCAGCCGCCACCAAGTGCAAAACCGTTTACAGCCGCCACTATGGGCTTAGGACATTGTTCTATTTTATTAAACACCAGCTGCTGCCCAAGCTGCGCCAAGTTTTTACCGCTGCTACCATCTAAACTCGTAAACTCGGCAATGTCGGCACCTGCCACAAAGGCTTTAGGCCCCGCGCCAGTTACGATGGCTGCCGCAATATTGTCGTTGGTATAAACTTCTGCAATGGCCAAGCCAAGCTCGCGTATTACCTCTGCGTTAAGCGCATTCAGTTTTTCAGGCCTATTTATCGTAATCACAAAGATGCCTGCCTCTAATGTGGTAATTACAGTAGTTAAGTTATTCACGGGTTTTGTTTTTGTTAAATGGGCTGTCTTTTAAAAATGTGCTGGCAAACAAGGCCATACTACCAATTACCAAGCCTACATATCCATTTCTAGAAACATTGGGCAAAGTAATGAGCTCATAAAGAAAATACAGATTGCCCAAAATGCCAACGGTAATGAGGTATCGGGCAGACTTAAACATGATTGATGTAATGTTGGTTAAAGACGAAACGGTTAAAAACTGCGGTTTTTTTCTACCCAATTAGAAATATAGTAGGCAATATCGGCGGTGGCGGTTCCCGGCGGAAACAAATGTCCCACGCCCATGGCATTAAGCGCGGCCATATCATCGGCGGGAATAATACCGCCTCCGGTAAGCAGTACATCGTCCATTTGTTTTTCTTTCATAAGTGTGATAATCTTTGGAAACACAGTCATGTGAGCGCCGCTTAAAATACTTACGCCAATGGCGTCCACATCCTCTTGCAAGGCTGCGTTCACCACCATCTCTGCTGTTTGGCGTAGCCCGGTGTAAATTACTTCCATACCGGCGTTTCTTAGCGCCGTGGCAATTATTTTGGCTCCCCGGTCGTGACCATCCAGGCCTACCTTAGCCACCAAAATCCTTATGGGTCTTTGTTTGGTTCCAGTACCTGTATATGTTGCTGTTTGGTTTTGCATACAAAATGTTTGAACAAAGGTATTGCAATACTTAACGGCAATTTGCCTAATTTGGGCCATGAAATATAGAAATTTTGGCGATACCGGATTGGTGGTAAGCGAAGTTGGTTTTGGCTGCTGGGCCATTGGTGGTGCCGCGCAGGTAGGTTCTATTCCTATTGGGTGGGGCCCTACAAACGATGCGGTTTCGCATCAGGCACTGCATGCGGCCCTAGATGCTGGCATAAACTTTTTTGATACAGCCGATTTTTACGGCCTCGGACACTCCGAAGTGCTGCTGGGAGAAGTATTAGGCAACCGTTCTGACATAATAATTGCCACAAAGGGCGGACAAAAGGTGGGCTCCCAAAATGAGATTGAACACAACAATACCAAACGATGGCTCATAGAGGCTTGCGAGCAGAGCTTAAAGCGATTGCGGCGGGAAGCCATTGATTATTATCAACTGCACGTAGCCAACCTCGAAAGTTTGAAGCAAGGGGAGTGTATTGATGCCATGCAAACGCTTCAAGCACAAGGGAAAATTAGATTTTGGGGCCACTCTTTGTTTACATGGAAGCCTGCACCCGAAGCTGATTTTTTGATGGACCAGCGGCTAGGTCACGGTTTTCAGTTGGCGCTAAACGCCATCAACCAAATTGCAGTGCCTACCATGCGCCAGGCCTTTGCCAGTGGATATGGCATCATTGCCCGAATGCCGCTGCAGTTTGGACTACTAACGGGCAGTATGCGGCCGGGCAGCAGTTTTGTACCCGGCGACCACCGCAGCATGCGTATAAACGATAACATAATACAAGCTACCATGGATGTGCTGCGTACCGAAATGGTACCCATGGCAAAGCAGTACAACACCAATTTGGCAGGCCTTGCGCTTGCTTTCGTTTTAGGCTTTCCCGAGGTGGCAACTGTGATTGTGGGAATGCGACATCCTCAGCAAGTGGCTTCTAATACCAAGTCTTTGCCAAATCTTTCCGATAGCGACCATCAATACCTTCAAAGCTTGATGGCCTATAAATGGCAACCCGTGCTACAACTTATTACAGGAATTTAGATTAACATTTCTATAACATTTTTTTGAAAAAAAATATTGTCCGCCACAAACCATTTGTTTGAAATAGCGTTTAACTTTAAACATCTAAAATTTAAACACATGAAAACGATTCTGCTTGACATCGTCAAAATTCCGGTTGACGACCCGGTTGCATTTACATTCTTTACTGGCTACATGGCCATGCTTGCTGCTTCTGTGTTCTTCTTCTTTGAAAGAGGACAAGTTGACGGCAAATGGAAAACTTCGATGCTGGTATCTGGATTAATTACTGGTATTGCTGCCGTGCATTATTACTATATGCGCGACTACTATACCACAACAAACGAAACGCCAGTTGCACTTCGCTACATTGACTGGACACTGACTGTGCCTTTGATGTGTTTAGAATTTTATCTACTACTGAAACCAGCCGGTGCAAAAGCAGGATTTATGTGGAAGCTTATTGCGGCTAGCGTACTCATGTTGGTTGCAGGTTACATCGGTGAAGGGTTCAATCCTACCGGCGACACTGGTCACAACGTAATGTGGGGTGTGATCAGCACCTTGGGTTATGTGTATATTTTGTACAGTGCATGGTTTGGTGAAGCCAAGCAACTGGCTGCTTCAAGCAACAACCCAGCCGTTAAGAAGGGCATTCAAGCATTGGCATGGTTTGTACTTGTAGGTTGGGCTATTTATCCCATTGGTTACATGGCTGCCCCAGGCGGTTGGCTTAGCGGTGTGTTAGAGCCTAATAGCCTTAACTTATTCTACAACATTGCTGATGCCATTAACAAAATTGGTTTTGGTTTGGTAGTATATGGAATTGCCGTGGCCGATAAAAAATCGTACGCTGCTGCTTAATTTCCAAATGGATTAAACAGAACGGCCCGCCCACTTGGACGGGCCGTTTATTTTTGTGTATGCTTGCAGGAAAACTTAATCTCGTTTTTGGTGCCGTCACCCTATGCATAGTGCTGCCGCTCATGCTTGGCTTAAAGCTGCCACAGGGCTTTGATTTGGCATTTTTATTGGTTAGTCTTACACTTACCGGTATTCCGCACGGTGCCATCGATCATGTGATATATGAAAGTAAGCTTCAACAAAAGTTAAGGCCCAAGCAACTTTTCATACGCTTCTTTTTGCCTTACATCGCTATCTTAAGCCTTACGTTTCTGCTTTGGATAATCCTGCCCGAAGTGGCGTTTTGGCTGTTTCTGCTGATTTCCGCGTATCATTTTGGTCAATCCCAACTGTATCATATCCAACTACCAGAGTCGCACCCCATAAAGTGGATAATTTATACGGCCTGGGGTGGTATCGTTTTGGCTTGGCTGTGGTTGTTGAATTGGGACGCGCAGGTTCCCATGTTTCAGTCGCTCTTCAATTGGGATTTTTCAAAGGGTGGTGTTGTTTTTTCTGCGGTTAGATTCTCGCTAGCAGTGTGCCTTGGTGTGGTTCTGGTTTTGTTTTGTTTTTTGGGTGTTCGAAAGTTGGCCGAAAGGGCACTGTTGTTGCAAGAAGCGGCGGTATTGGTTTTATTATATTTCCTCATTCGCGAAGCTTCCATGTATCTCGCCTTTGCCATATATTTTGGGTTGTGGCACGCGCTGCGGGTTATCATCACTGAATATCAGTATTTGAAGCTTCAAAATCAGCTTCCTGTCTCGGTTTTTTCGTTTATCAAAGCGTTTTTACCCTTTTCGTTCATCAGTTTTGCTGGTATAGGCTTGTTGCTTTGGGTAAGCCAACTTCTGGCCAGCTATGTGTCGCCTTTTATGTTGTTTCTAATTTTTATATCGGCACTCACCACGCCGCATGCGTTGGTTATGCGGCAGATGTATGGTTTGTTGTCGAAGAAAAAGGCTGTTGTTTAGCCATAACTTACAGAGCGTGTCATAGAGCCTCACCGCTTTATGGCGTGCTACGGGGCTTCCTGCTCACAATGGCGCTTCTAAAGTCCATCGAGCAGTTGTACTACGCCTTCCTGTTTCAAAATTAAATAGCCCAGTCGGTCGTTGCTAATGCCGTCCAATAAACGGTAGCTAAATGTAAGCTGGTCTTCTTCTACGCCTGTTTCAAAATATCGAAAGGCAATGTTGGGGCAGTCGGACAATTCATTTCCAGTTTCATACAAGTGCGTAGACAAAATAATAAGTGTGTTCTGTAGCTTTAGCAAGCCCTTAATTACGGTGGCGGTACAGCGCAGGGCGTCTTGCGTGTTGGTGCCTTTAAAGAGTTCATCTATCAATACCAGCCATTTTTTTCCATCCATAACTTTCACAATGGTGGTTTTTATGCGCTGCACTTCGTTAAAGAAGTAACTCTCGCCTTTCAAAATATTGTCCACTACCTGAATGTTGCTCAGCAATCCGTCGAACAAACTGAGGCGCATGTTTTGAGCTGGTACCGCCATGCCCAAATGCGCTAGGTACACTGCTAAACCCACGGCTTTTATAAAAGTGCTTTTGCCTGCCATATTAGCCCCTGTTAAGAAAATGAAATTGGTGTGCTGACCCATTTCTAAGTCGTATGGCGATGGATTTTTAAGCAAAATATGGTACAGCTGTTCCGCCGAAATGCAAGGGTTTTCAGTATCTAAAAACTTCGGAAACTGTAAATTAAGTTGAATTGTGGCGGTGGCAAGTGCATAGTATGCGTCGAGCTGGCCATACAAGCCAATAAGTTCTTCAACCGATGATTTATATTGATTAAGTAGAAAATGCCCATACTGTAGTTTTCGGGTGGCGGAAATGTTCTCTTTACTGGGCTCGGACAAAAGCCGATGAATGTGCTCGCTTTGGAGCAAGGCCTTCATGCGCTGCAATATTTTTGCCAGCATGCGCGGCGCTTCGGTTTGGTGCATCAGTACCACTACCTCGGCTATCCCTTTAAAAAAATCGTAGGCATGTTCTACGGTGTACATCACCAGCGAGTAGTCAACGCTATGAAGCAGCTTGTAATTCCATGTGTCAAAAAGAGTGGCACGTTTCGGCAGGGCATCAATTTGGCTTTCATAAATTTTTTCGATTACCATTATGGTGCCGTTGCTAATAGCAGTGGGCCATTGTGCATGCCGTTCAGCAATGACGCGGATGGTGGCTTGCGTATCTAAAATGGCTTGCAGATTACCGTGGGGATGGGCTAGTAAATGTTTTAGCCAATACCGACCCTCGTTGGTGACTGTATGGTTGAATAAGTTGAAAATGGATTGCTCTTCTTCCGCATGAAAAATAGCAAGATCGCTTAGGGTAGTTTTGTCAACAAGCATAAGGGTACAGAGCAATTAAAAATGCAGCGGTAAACTGGCTAACGGTTAAAGGAGAGTCGATACCCTTGCTTAGACTCATCAAACACGCCATTTCCATAAGCCAAATGGCCATTTATAAAAGTATGGCTGATGGTAGCCGGCATGCTAAAGCCTTCCAGCGGGCTCCAGCCGCATTTATAAAGCAAATTTTCTTTCGTTACAGCGTAAGGCATGTTGAGGTCAACCAATACCAAATCGGCAAAATAGCCTTCGCGTATGTAGCCTCGGTTTTCAATTTGAAAACAAATTGCCACATCGTGGCTCATTTTCTGTACCACCTTTTCTATACTAATTTGCCCTTGTTTTACATAATGCAACATTAAGGGCAGGGCATGCTGCACCAGTGGTAATCCCGCATGGGCGTGGTTGTAGGGTGGGGCCTTTTCGGCCCAGGTGTGTGGCGCATGGTCGGTTGCAATTATATCAAGCCTATCATCAAGAAGCGCTTGCCATAGCGCGGCTTTGTTTTCGGGGGCCTTTATGGCTGGGTTGCACTTTAAGGCATAGCCCAAGGTATCATAATCGTTGGCGGTAAAATGCAAGTGGTGTACACACACCTCGGCGGTGATGCGTTTTTCGGCCAGCGGCATCATGTTGCCAAACAGCTGTAGCTCGCGGGCGGTGGTTATGTGCAGTACATGCAATCGCGTATCGTATTTTTTAGCAAGCTGTACTGCAGAGTAGCTGCTCGAAAAACAAGCTTCGGCATCTCTAATTATGGGATGATGGCTTGGATTTAACGGTACACCATCCAGCCCAGCCAAATTGGCTGCAATCACCCTTTCATCTTCGCAGTGGGTAGCTATAAGCACCTCGGCTTCGCTAAATATTTTGTCAAGCGTTAGGTAATTGTCCACCAGCATATTGCCCGTGCTGCTGCCCATAAAAATTTTTATGCCACACACCGTTCTACGCTTATCGTTTGTACGAAGCACCTCGTCAACATTGCTGTTGCTGGTGCCCATAAAAAAGGAGTAATTGGCCAGCGATTGACGCTCGGCAATATTATACTTGTCCTCAAGCAATGGTTGCGTTAGCGCATTGGGTATGGTGTTTGGCATTTCCATAAAACTGGTAACGCCGCCCGCCACGGCAGCCTTGGCTTCGGTGTAGATGGTGGCTTTGTGGGTAAGACCGGGCTCGCGAAAGTGCACCTGATCGTCAATCACGCCGGGCAGCAAGTGCTTTCCCGTACCATCAATAATGCTTACGAGTCCCTGGGCCGAAATATTTGGCGCAATTTTAGCAATGCGTTCTCGTTCTATTAACACATCGAGCACCTCAGAAACGCCTTCGTTTACAACTGTTACATTCTGAATGAGATATTTTTCCATAACTTGACCGCGATTTTTTATTTTACCAAAACAAACTGCATGCGATTTTCCTTCCTTTTTTTGGCCTTTTTGGGCATTTTGGTCTTGGCGTCTGTACAAGCACAAACTACTTTTATACCACTTTGGGCCAAAGATGGTGTATTTCTTGACCGGTTAGAAATAAAAGCGGGTACTGACAATAATTTAAACCTAAGCACCGTGAAGCCCTACATGCGCAAGGCCTATGTAGCGGTTGCCGATTCGTTTCGCACTTTACTCAATGCAGGTAAAAACCCTGCCGGTCTCACCAAAATTGACCAGTACAACCTGGACCGCTTTCAGGCAAATAACAGGGAGTTCTCTCGCTTCAGCATCGAAAATATGCCGGATTGGGTAATGAAAAAGCCACTCGACAAAAAAGGGAAGCATTTTTTTTACGCCAAAAGCAACGCCTTTGAAGTAAACGAGAAAGATTTCTTTTTGGCCGTAAGCCCCGTTGTGAATTTCCAGTTTAGCCGAGAGTCAAACTTTGATAAAACGCCCTTCATTAACACCCGCGGGGCCATAGCCCGTGGGCTTATTGCTAAAAGAATTGGTTTCAATTTTTACCTCACCGACAATCAAGAGCAAGGTCCGTTGCAATATCGCCAGTTTGTTACCGCTAACCGGGCGGTGCCGGGCAATGGCTTTTGGAAGAACTATAGAAACGGCAAAGGCACGGATTACTTCGACGCTCGTGGCAGCGTGTCGTGGAATGTAACCAAGTACATAAACATGCAGTTTGGCTACGATAAAAACTTTATTGGCAACGGATACCGAAGCCTGTTTCTCAGCGACTTTTCCAGCAATTACTTGTTCCTAAAGTTCAATACGCGCATTTGGAAGCTTAACTACACCAATATTTTTATGGAAATGACGCCGCAATTGCCCAACCGCCGTAGCGATGTGTTGCTCAATAAAAAGTTTGCCTCCATGCATCATCTTAGCTTCAACGCGGCCAAATGGCTTAACGTCGGTTTATTTGAGAGCATCATTTTTGGGCGTAAAAACAGCTACGAGTTGGCCTATCTTAACCCTGTAATTTTCTTGCGTAGCATCGAAGGTCAAATTGGAAGCCCCGATAATGCGAATGTAGGGCTCGACTTTAAGGCCAATTTTGCCAAAAGCTTTCAGGTTTATGGCCAGTTTTTGCTAGATGAGCTCAATGTTGCAGAAATTACAAAGGATAGAACCTGGTGGGGCAACAAATATGGCCTTCAATTGGGAGCCAAATATCTTGATGTGCTTGGGGTGTCAAACCTTGATTTGCAGGTGGAGTGGAACCGGGTAAGGCCGTTTACCTATCAGCATCGCGATACGGTGGCGGCTTATACGCATTACAACCAATCGCTAGCGCTGCCACGGGGGGCCAACATACACGAGTTTATTGGCATACTGCGCTGGCAACCTTCTCCCAAGTTGTATTTTATGGGTAAGGGTATTTTGGTGAGGCAGGGTTTAGACAGTGCTGGTTTTAACTTTGGCGCCAATCCCAGTAGCTTGTATAACCGGCCACCCACGGGCACACGCCTTTATGACTATGGCTATACCCAGTTTAGAGGTACCTTGCTCAACATGGCCATCGCCCAGTTTAATGCGTCGTACGAAGTGTTGGAAAATCTGTTTGTAGATGTGAGCGCCATGTTTAGATTTTATAGAGAGGACAAAAAGGCCGACATAAACACCAGCGTGATATCTGCGGGTTTGCGCTGGAACATGTTTAGGCGCGAATACGACTATTAAAAGCGCAGTAGCCATTTTAGCTTTTTCACATAAGGGAACATCGGGTCCGCAAGTGTAAAAAACGATAACGTCGTTGAGGCACCATAACCAACGGTTTCTTACATTATCAAGTAGTGTTTATTCTTCAAGATGGATAGAAAACTGTATGCTGCGGCTGTACATTTTATCAAAAATGTTGCTGTATTTCAGGTTGGCATCACGATTGTGCAGATTGGTAAACCCGTTGCTAAACTTAATTTCTGGGCTAACCGTAACAAAGGGTAAAAAAAAGTTGAATCCGATGCCTAACTCGGCGCCAAAATCGGTTTTGCGCAATTTTACAAGGTTTTCTGCATTGCGGCTGCCGCTGTTGCTGGCCAAGTCATAGTCGAACTTAAAGCCCCCCAACATGTACACCTTAAAATTTTGAATGCGGTCGCTGTTGAATTTTAGCTGCACTGGAAACGTGGCTATATTACTTTGAATCACCTTTTTTTGAATTTCGTCTTCAAACAACTCGCGACTTCCTAACGTATAGGTAAAAGTGCGCTCAACGCCTAGGATTAAACCTGGATTAACACGCATCTCAAGGCGGTTATTAAGTTTTAATGTTCCCAACAGACGCACGGAGTAGCCTGGACTTGTGCCGGGTTCAGCACGCAAGATGCTGTCGTTGGCTAAAAAAAGCGGGCTTTTTAGCGGCAGAAGCGACACCGAAGCCCCAGCTAGCGTTAGGCCAAAATAGTAAGGTTTGTTGGCGCGCTCCTCACGGTGCAATACTTTTTGACCCTTAAGCTGCGTGCATCCAAGCATTAAGATCACACAAGTGTATTTTATTTTTGACCACAATAAATCGTACATATTCCTAAGCTCAACGGTTTTTTATAACAATGCTGATAGCCTGTTTTTTCTAAAATCTTAATAAAAGCATCGCCTTCCGGGAAAGCATTTATGCTATCGTTCAAGTAACTATAAGCGGCCTTGTTGCCCGCTATCCAACCGCCGGCGTGTGGAGCAATGGCCCGCGTGTACAATTGGTATAGCGCCGAAACGCCAGGTAGTTTTGGTTTGCTAAATTCCAATATTACAGCCATCCCACCCGGCTTCAATACCCGCAACATTTCGCATAGCCCTTTTTCGAG
>RDXD01000356.1 GCA_004292575.1 Bacteroidota bacterium | reverse complement strand
ATCACTTTATTTTGAGGATGTGTGTACCAATGCATGTAGCTACTAGGCTTTCGGCAGTGGTGAAACACATCAAGTTAAGCTACATAATCGCGGCGAACAATAAACTTAGTTTTAATGGGCAACTTTTGCGCCGCCAACTCCATGGCTTCTTTAGCCGTTTCCATCGAAACACCATCGGCTTCAAACAAAATACGACCTGGCTCAACTACTGCTGCCCAAAATTCTGGATTACCCTTACCCTTACCCATCCTTACTTCAGCTGGCTTGCGGGTAATAATCTTATCGGGAAAAATACGGATCCAAACGCTACCCTCACGCTTCATGGCGCGGGTCATAGCCTGGCGGGCACTTTCAATTTGGCGGTTGTTCAACCAAATGGGCTCCAATGCCTTTAAAGCAAACGAACCAAAACTAATGGTGCTGCCACGTTTAGCTACTTCACGAATGCGGCCTTTTTGCTGCTTACGGAATTTGCTTCTTTTTGGCTGTAACATCTCTATTTACAATTTGATGGGTTGATAATGTAATAACTGGTGTGGGTAAAGATCGGAAAGTGTGTGTGAGTGGGTTATGGTGATATTAACGGCCACCTCTTCCGCCGCCACCGCCTCGGTTGCGGTCGCCACCACCGCCACCGCGGTTGCGGTCACCACCACCACGTCCACCGCGGTCATCTCTGCGGTCGCCACCACGGTCATCGCCGCGGCGCTCACCACCTGCTGGTGTAACAGTGCCAATAATGTTAGGATTCAAATCACGCTTAGCCAATACTTCGCCCTTACAAATCCATACCTTAATGCCTATTTTACCATACACCGTTTGTGCAAATACATTAGCGTAATCAATGTCCATGCGGAAGGTGTGCAATGGTGTACGACCCATTTTAATTTCTTCGCTACGGGCTATCTCAGCACCACCCAAACGGCCACTTGCTTTCACCTTGATGCCCTCGGCACCCATACGCATGGCGCTTTGAATGGACATTTTGATAGCACGCTTGAAATTGATGCGATTCTCTATCTGACGAGCAATGGTATCTGCCACAATCATGGCGTCAATTTCTGGACGGCGAATCTCCAAAATGTTGATTTGCACATCTTCATTGCTGGTAAGCTTTTTAAGCTCTTCTTTTATACGATCAACCTCGCCGCCGCCTTTACCAATAATGATACCGGGCTTGCTGGTGTGGATGGTAACAATTAGTTTGTTGAGGGTACGCTCAATTACAATTTTCGAAATGCCACCCTTATTGATACGGGCGTTCAAATACACACGAATTTTATTGTCCTCGATTAGCTTAACGGCATAATCTTTCTTGCTGCCGTACCAGTTGCTGTCCCAACCACGAATGATACCGAGCCTGTTACCGATTGGATTTGCTTTTTGACCCATAATATTAAAATTCCAAATTTTTTAAGATTCCAATTTTGAGGTGGCACATTTTTTTGAAGCCAACCCAACCCTGGGTTTAGGAGTTACTCTTTAGTGTCAACAATTACTGTAACGTGGTTGCTGCGCTTGCGCACACGGTAGCCACGGCCTTGTGGAGCAGGGCGCATGCGCTTTATGCTTCGTGCACCGTCCACAAATACCGTTTTCACCACCAAACCGGCTTCATCCTCACCTTCGTTCTTGGCTTTCCAGTTAAAAATGGCACTCTTTACCAGTTTAGCTAGGGGCACAGCGGGATGTTTCGGGTTGTGCTCTAGTACAGCTAGGGCCTTATTTACTTGCATACCACGCACTAGGTCGGCCAGCAAACGCATTTTGCGAGGCGATGTGGGGTAATTGTTGAGTTTAGCTATTGCTTCCATTGTAGTATATTTTCAGATTTGGTACCATTTATAAGGCGCCTTAGCGACAAATCAGCACCAAACATTGAACAATTTATTTTTTACCGGTTCCAGAGTGTCCTTTAAAGTTGCGGGTGGGTGCAAATTCTCCCAACTTGTGACCAACCATAAATTCAGTTACATACACTGGTATAAACTTATTGCCATTGTGTACTGCAAAAGTCTGTCCCACAAAATCAGGGGTTATGGTACTTCTGCGGCTCCAGGTTTTTACCACACCCTTCTTAGCTCTACCCTCTGCAATGTTGAGTACCTTTTTTTCCAGCTTGGCATCAACGTAAGGACCTTTTTTAATTGAACGACCCATAATGTAAAAATTCCATGTTTTGTAAATTCCAAACTTCAAAACCAAGCTGCCTAATGGCCTTGCAATTTGCTGATTGGCAATTGTTTATGTGTTATTTAGCCAGTTTTTTACCGTTGCTACGCTGTATTATCAGCTTATCCGATGATTTGCCTTTGGTACGTGTTTTCTCGCCTTTAGCATACTTACCGGTGCGGCTGCGGGGGTGTCCACCACTTGCGCGGCCTTCACCACCACCCATTGGGTGATCCACGGGGTTCATGGCCACACCACGTGTACGGGGCCTAATCCCACGCCAGCGGTTACGTCCTGCTTTGCCCATGCTCTGTAGGTTGTGGTCGCTGTTGCTCACCACGCCTACAGTTGCATAGCACTCAGATAGAACCTTGCGCAGTTCGCCACTTGGCATCTTAAGCACCACGTACTTAGGCTCTTTGTTGGTAAGCTGTGCGCTACTGCCAGCACTACGAACCAGCTTGCCACCCTGTCCAGGCTGCATTTCAATATTGTGCACATTGGTACCCAACGGAATGTTCTTCATTTTGAGGGCGTTGCCAACTTCGGGAGCCACATTGTCACCGCTAATAACGGTTCCACCCACCTGCAAACCCTGCGGCGCAAGTATGTAGCGCTTTTCACCATCGGCAAATTGCACCAAAGCAATAAAAGCAGTACGGTTAGGGTCATACTCAATGGTGAGTACGGTAGCGCCAACATCAAGCTTGTTACGCTTAAAATCAACCAAGCGGTACTTCTGCTTATGACCACCACCTATGCAGCGCATGCTGCGGCGTCCTTGGGCATTGCGACCACCGGTCTTCGATTTGGGTTCTACCAGCGTCTTTTCAGGAACGTTGGTTGTAATTTCTGCATAAGCATTACCAATTCTCCAGCGGGTGCCGGCGGTCATTGGTTTGTATTTTCTTAGTGCCATGTAGTTACGTTAATCAGTTATATTAATTTCAACACTTTGCGGCGGTTGCAAGCCATTCATTTACTGTTTGCTTAAATTTCGCCGTACAAGTTTATTTCTTCATTTTCTGCCACTTGCACCATTGCTTTCTTCTTGGCTGGCTTTCTACCTTTTACAACACCCGCTTTTGTCATGCGGCTTTTTGCTTTAGCAGGCACTACTAGCGTGTTTACGGCAGTTACGGTAACGCCATAGAACTGCTCCACTGCCGTCTTTATTTCTAGTTTGTTGGCCTTGCGATCAACAATAAAAGTGTAACAACGATTTTTTTCAATCTGTTTGTTTACCTTCTCGGTCAGTATCGGCTTTATTATTACGTCTGTAAGTTTCATCTTTCTAATATTTTGCTGTAATGGATAATTAAGCCTCGGCAGTTTCTAACTCCGTAAATATCTTGGCTGCCGCTTCGGTCAACACCATCACATCGGCGTTCATAATAT
>RDXD01000413.1 GCA_004292575.1 Bacteroidota bacterium | reverse complement strand
TAATGCTTTGCCGCAGGTTTATTTGCGTGGCCCAGGGCTTTACCGCCAGTTCGGTTCTAAACTTCATCATACAAAACTAGACCGAAAGCGCTAAACCAAATGGGGCAATTCCGCGCCAGCCACAGGTGTTTGCGATTTGGCCGCTATACAATTCCGATCGCCGGTTAAAGGTATCCAGCAGAATTGAAAACTTCTGTTCAAGGAGCGTGAAAATTCGATTTTGATAGGATTTGTTTATCCACCAAAATATTGGCGATAGGGCAGTGGTGTTGATTAGTATCCTGCCAATGAACACAACTTGTTTGATATGGTTTTTTAAAACACAACCGCACCTTTCGTTAGGCTCAGGTAGCCCTTGGGCAAAGGCCGGGTAATTTACGCCAGTTTGGAATCACCACATCATTATCCGTGTTTCAGTTCGAAAAGTTTAAAGTAATGGCTACTGCGGCGCTTGCGACGCTTGCTTTCAACAAATTAAAAGTCATATTGAACTCGACTGCACTATTTTACCATGCAACTGTTGGCTGGGTTAAGCAACAGCATCATGCATTGTTCCTTTTTTTTGATATTTTTTTGGCTTTGACATTAGCACCGCAAGTTGATTTTTTTAGCAATTACCGCACTGACAATAAGCGGTATGATGCCAACCAGTATTTTCATACTTATTTCAAAATAACTTCCGCACTGCTCATTGTTTTAACAATAAACCGGTTGGTTATTTCCTTTTCCTCAGGAAACTGGCAATCGAATTTTATGGTATGCTTACCTGTTTTTATGGCTGGAATCGATTGTTTTAAGTCAAGATTCCTTACAAAACTTCCCTTTTTATTGTACAGTTTAATATTTACACCATCACATACAATTGAATTGCCCGCTTCATATTCGCCCGGCAATTCCAGCTTAAAATATCCATCTATTTCAATCGCCGGATTGCGGACACTTCCTTCTTTTCCCAAAAATGTAAGGTTGAAGTTTAGTGGCTGTTCAGCGTCTTTGTTTGTAAACTCCCATTGCGAAAACGTGGGTTCTCCGGGTTGAAGGACTTTTCTTTCGTGCTCAAATTTGTATTTCATAAACGGATACAGTTTCCATCCCTGGTTGTCTTTTTCAAGATGAAAATCGTTTTCCGGGTTTTTCAACCGGGCAATTTGATTGGCGGAGAAAATTTTTGAACGGTAGGCTTCCTGCCAAAGCTTTACCAGCGCCAATAATTGAGCGGTGCTTGGGTTGGATTGCAAGCTTTTGTAGCGGGCTACCAGCGCAAAGCCGGCATTGTAACCAGCAGCACGGGCCATCATCCATTCAATATCTTCGGTACCGGTTGTTGACGAAAGCAGGAACCATCCCAACATATTGGGCATATAATTGCGTTCTAGAAATGGCTGGTTTTCCAGCCTATAATCGCCCTGAGACTCCCGGAAGCCACCATACCAAGGCTCGCCCCAGTTCCAATAGTGACAAAGGTGCCAGTAATAGTGGTAAGAGCGGCTGGTTCCGTTTACCAACGTGTGGCCGGTTTCTTTTACCACTTTATCAGCAAAAATTTGCATGCCGTAGTCGCCCTCGCCTGCCGATAAGCAACCTTCATGTCCATCGAAATCCATGTGCGAAACGCCTGTCTCGGTAAAGAAACGGCCCAAATTACCAGCTATTTCCTGCTGCAATTCAACATTTGGAAATAGGGTATTGTAAGGATAGTCGAACAACATGCCTGCCATCTCACCTTTTGGATGGTTCGTGGCTTTTGTGCCATATACCCCACGCTGACAATCTAATAGTTTATACGGTGCTGTTGAGGACACTTCTCTAAATCGAATAATTTCATCTCCAATTTTTACGGCGTGCAACGTACTGGATTGGATGTTTTTAAAATATTGGTCGGAAGCCACCGGTATTTCACTTGCTGTTGCGCTAATCGTTTCTGATAATACCGATGAGCCTGTAATTGAGAGCCGTTTGTCGGGAATAGGGGTTACATACGGGTCGTTGGTATTGATAAACGTACTCAACGTGTGTACCCCAATTCGGATTCCTTTTTTATTGGCTTTATCTACACAGGTTTTCATGCCAGCCATTCCGTTTGGAAAAGCAGCTGAATCTAAAATAAAATGTCCCCATGATTTAAAAGGCCCTTCATGATAAAGCGAAACCAATCCTGCCTGTTGGGTATAATCAAGCATTGCATCAACCGTTTTTTCATCAAAATCTGCAATTAAATACGCCCTTCCGGTTTCAGGCGACTGTTTAAACCACACACCATTAATAAGTGCATGGGGCAGACCTTCCGCCAGTTCAATTTCACCAATACGCGCCAACACTGCTTGTTCAGCTGCACCAAACAGCGCAATTTTAGAACCCAGTGTGGTTTCGTTTGGCATTGCTTTTACCGGCATTTCGGGACGCCCCCATACTGTAATTTTTCTATCCTTCGATCGGTCTAAACTAAAGGCTTGCAAACTACTGCCATAGGGCTGGGCAATGGCGGTGGAACCACGGGCTTCATTGGAGCCTTCTTGATTGCTTAAAACGCCACCAATGGTTTTTGGATTTAATGCCTGGATGCCAATGGCGTATTCACCATCACGAACTATACCCACTACTTCCCCAATGATTTTGTTGATACTTGTTGGATAAGGCCCCCATAAAACCGCATTTACTTTATCTCTTGCATCTATTTTTATCAACTCAAAACTTACATGCGTTTTCTTTTGAATCACTTTTACTTGGGTCGTAATTTTTGCAGGCTGGTAAACAAGTGAAATTATTCCCGATTTGAAAGTTGCCACTGCCGGATCAAACCAATCATTACCAACACGGATTTGTAATAGCGGGGATTTTTGGCCTGTTGGCAAATAATTTCTGCCCGAAGCAGGGTTGTACAATGCGGTTAACTGGCCCTTGGCAGATACAGAAATATTTAACCCGCTGCTTTTAAAATTAATCTCTTGTGCAGATGCCGTTAGCACTTCAATAAAAAGCAAACAAATAACAACGATTCGTTTTGTCATAAATGTGAGTAGCTATTTTAAACGTTTCTAAAACCTTCTTTTCATGTAGCAACTTTCCTTGGCCACGTGCATCATTTACAGATTGACCATCTACTTACGGGCTACTGGTACTTTGGCAACCGGTAAATGAACCGTATGCAGTACCGCTGCAAATTTAGTGGTAATTGAAAACACCTTTGATATCATGCCGATACGCTTTTACAACTGCATCAATGGGTTTCAGTTATTGCAGCCTCAAAACACCCGGTTTTGCTCCGCTGTAAAGCCTGTTTCGAATTGCGGTTGAATCAATGGCATCAAAATTTTGTGCGAGTGGTATTGCTATTTCAACCACAAGTTTGGCGAAAGGCCAGTTTTGCCAATTACTACACTGCCAATTAGAGCTTATTTTGTTTTTTTATGATAAGTAGCGCTTTTATTTAGGCTCAGTTGTAGCAAGAGTTCTTGTAAGGTCGCCAGCCCGCGTAGATTGAATTTGGGGCGGCCGCGGTTTTTGCTTTTGCCTCTATGTACTAAAAATGCCGGTGGCCATTTGCACGGCTTGCTGCATGGCAAGGGGCTGAATATGCGGCAAGCGGTTTTGCGCCAGCCAATGCGGCACCATCAGCGCCGTATCCATATTGCCTACCAGCGCATTGCCTGCCATGGGGCAGCCGCCAACACCGTTAATGGCGCCATCAAAGCGCAGGCAGCCCGCAGCCAGCGCGGCCTCTACCTTTTGCAGCCACAGCTGGGGCGTGCTGTGTAAATGCACGCCAATATGCGCTGCCGAGGTGGCAGCAATGGCCGCGCTTACTACGGTATTTACCTGCTGTGGTGTGGCCATGCCCACGGTGTCGGCCAAGGCAATGGTGCGCACACCCAAGTTGGCCAGCTTATCGGCCCACTCCACCACGGTATTGGTTTGGTACGCATCGCCGTAGGGGTTTCCAAAGGCCATACTAAGGTACACCACCAATTGCTTGCCACCATTTAGGCAAAGCTGGTGTATGGCCTGCACCCGCTGCCAGCTTTGGGCCAGTGTGCTGTTGGCATTGCGCTGCTGAAAAGTGGGCGAAATGGAAAACGGATAACCGAGAAAGCTAACTGTTGGAAAATCTACCGCCTCTTGCGCTCCCCGCTCGTTGGCCACAATTACCAGCAGTTGGGTGCGGCTGCCCGCCATTTGCAACCTAGGCAGTACTTCTGCCGTATCGGCCATCTGGGGTATGGCTTTGGGGCTTACAAAACTGCCGCAATCCAGCACATCAAAGCCCACCTGTAGCAATTGGTTAAGGTAGGCCACTTTGGTGGCAGTATCTATGGGCTTGTTAAAGCCTTGCATGGCATCGCGGGGGCATTCTACCAAAATAAGGGGTGGGGGCAAGGTATCGTTCACGGCCGGGGGGTGGCAAGCGGTTTATGCTATGCGGCATAAAATTAGGCCAAATGTCGTTTCTGCACCCAACTGGGTTTGTTTTTATGGTGGCTTAGTGGCGCGTAGGTTACCAAGCGCACATTTATTTTAAGCCAAAGGTTGTTTGCTGGTATCGGCAGTGTTAATTTGTGCCATCATTTATTTGTTTAAATTTTACAGCATGCGCATTTGTTTGTTTCCCGGCACGTTTGATCCCATTACCATGGGGCATGTGGACATTATAGACCGTGCCATGCCTTTATTTGACAAGTTGGTGGTGGGTATTGGGCGAAATGCCCAAAAAAAGCCGTTGTTTTCTGAAGAAGATCGACTACGCTGGATTTTGGAGTGCTTTAAAGACAACCCCAAAGTAAGTGCGGTGACCTACGAAGGCTTAACCGTAAACTGCTGCAAAACCCATGGTGCCCAGTTTATACTCCGTGGCATAAGGTATGTTAGCGATTTTGAATACGAAAAAGCCATTGCCGATATGAACCGCAGCATTGAACCCGACATAGAAACGGTGTTTCTTACCTGTTCGCCACGCTACACCAGTGTGGCAAGCACGCTGGTAAGGGATGTTTATCGCAATGGTGGCAATGTGCGCCAGTTTTTGCCCTACGCGGTCATTAACGATTTGTATAAGTCGTAAACCGGCCGTACCAGGCTACCATATTGGAATACAGCATCAGTTTTTGCCAAAACCACGCCAGCCAGCCATATTTGCACCATGCGAAACATTATTATTACCATTGATGGCTATAGCAGCTGCGGAAAAAGCACGCTGGCGAAAGCGCTGGCCCGGCATTTCAATTACGTGTACATCGACAGTGGCGCCATGTACCGCGCCATTACGTTATACTTTTTGCGCAACCATATAGACTGGAGTACCGATGAAGCGGTGCAGGAAGCGCTGGCCAATGTGCAGTTGGAGTTTAAATTTAACCCTGAGCGCCAACAAAGCGAAATGCACCTGAACGGTGAAAATGTAGAATACGTGATTCGCGATTTGGTGGTGGCAGAAAAAGTAAGCGAGGTAGCGGCCCTAAAATGGGTACGGGAGTTTGCAGTGGCAGCGCAGCGCAGCATGGGCCAGCAAAAGGGTATTGTGATGGATGGACGGGATATTGGCACTACTGTTTTTCCCGAAGCCGAGTTAAAACTGTTTATGACCGCCGACACGGCCGTGCGAGTGGGCCGCAGGTTTAAAGAGCTGGTGGCCAAAGACCCCAGCGTGACCCTAGAAGATGTGATGGCAAACCTAGAAATGCGCGACTATATTGACAGCCACCGGGATATTAGCCCCCTCAGAAAGGCCGATGATGCCATTGTTTTAGACAACACCAACATATCGCCAGAGGAGCAATTGGAATTTGCCATAGGCACAGCGCAGCAGCTAAAGTTGAACACCAACTGCTAGGCGGCCAAGCGTTAAAAAAAGCTATTCAAAATCATATTGTAGGGTAATGGTGAGCAGGTGTGCTGCCTACAGCTGTGGGTATATTTGTACAGTTGAAAGCGTTTAATCTCAATGGGAGGAAGCGATTATTAGGTTAAGCAAAAACAGAATTTTTCACAATTTTAAAACATCATTTTTTATGTCCATTCCAAGCAATTTAGCAACTATAGAAGGCCCTAAAGTAGTGTCGGAAATTGACACTTGGGTTCGCCAAGTTGCCGCTCAATGCGAAGCCAGCAACATTTATTGGTGCGATGGTTCGCAAGCCGAATACGATGCTTTTTGTGCCAGTTTAGTAAAGAAGGGCACATTTATAAAGCTGAACCCCGAAAAGCGCCCCAACAGTTATGCCTGTTTTAGCGACCCTAGCGATGTGGCCCGGGTAGAAGACAAAACCTTTATTTGCAGTCGCCTTAAAGATGATGCCGGTCCCACCAACAATTGGATGGCACCTGCCGACATGAAGAAGATTTTAAACAACCTGCTTACGGGTGCTATGCAAGGGCGCACTTTGTACGTCATTCCATTTTGCATGGGTCCTCTGGGTTCGCCCTTTGCCCGCTATGGCGTAGAAATTACCGACTCGGAGTATGTGGTGGTTAACATGCGCATTATGACCCGCATGGGAGAGCAGGTGCTGCCTTACATGCAAAGCAAAGCATATGTAAAATGTCTGCACACCGTTGGCGCACCACTTGATGGTACCCGCGCCGACAGCCTTTGGCCCTGCAACCCCGATGTAAAATACATTTCCCACTTCCCCGATGAGCGCCTCATTATTTCTTACGGCAGCGGCTACGGCGGCAATGCATTAATGGGTAAAAAGTGTTTTGCACTGCGCATTGCATCCGAAATGGGCCGCGAAGAAGGTTGGCTGGCCGAGCACATGCTTATTTTGGGTGTTACCAACCCCGCTGGCGAAAAAACATATTTGGCGTCTGCTTTCCCCAGTGCTTGCGGCAAAACCAACTTTGCCATGCTTATACCACCCGCCACTTTTGAAGGGTGGAAAGTAACCACCGTGGGCGATGATATAGCATGGATACACCGGGCAGAGGATGGCAGTTTGCGAGCCATTAACCCCGAAGCTGGTTATTTTGGCGTGGCCCCCGGCACCAACTACCACTCCAACCCCAACGCCATGGAGAGCATTAGGGCCAATACCATTTTTACCAACGTGGCCATTACCCCCGATAAAGACGTGTGGTGGGAAGGCATGACCAAAGAAATACCCGAAGGATTAATTGACTGGCACGGCAAACCCTGGGATGCTACCAGTGGCAAGCCTGCAGCCCATGCCAACTCGCGCTTTACAGCACCAGCCTTTCAAAACCCCGCCATCGACCAAAGTTGGGAAGACCCCGACGGTGTAAAAATTTCAGGCTTCGTGTTTGGCGGCCGCCGCAGCAATACCATACCGCTGGTGTACCAGTCGTTTAACTGGAACTTTGGTGTGTATTTAGCCAGCACCATGGGTAGCGAAACCACCGCAGCCGCCTTTGGCGAAGTGGGAAAAGTGCGCCAAGACCCGTTTGCTATGCTGCCATTTATGGGCTACCACATTGGCGACTATATAAACCACTGGTTGCAGTTTGGCCGCACGCTGCCCAATGCGCCCCGCATTTTTAATGTAAACTGGTTTAGAAAAGACGAAGACGGAAAATTTATGTGGCCGGGCTTTGGCGAAAACATGCGGGTGCTAAGCTGGATTGTGGACCGCATAAATGGCAGGGCATCAGCGGTTGAAAGCCCCATAGGCTGGATGCCACGCTTCGAAGACATGGACTGGCACGGTTTACCCGACTTCTCCATTGCCGATTTTGAAAACCTGATGGCCATAGACCGCGAAAAATGGAAGAAGGAGCTATTGTCGCACGAGGAGCTTTTCGCAAGATTCTATGATAAATTGCCAAAAGAGTTTATTTTTATGCGAGAGCTGCTGTTGTCGGCCTTATGGCGCTCGCCTGAGCAGTTTGGCTTGCAGCCCGAACACCACTAATTAAAACCCTAGGGTATCGTTGCTCACAGAAACGGTACCCTTTATTTTTATCGTATGAATTGGATTATTGAATTATTCAAAACGCCATCTGTTGCTCAAGTGGTGCTGGTTTACAGCTTTATAATGGCTATAGGCATTGGCCTAGGCAGGGTTAAGCTCTTTGGTATTTCGCTGGGCGTAACCTGGGTGCTGTTTGTAGGCATTTTGGCATCGTATTTTGGCATTGGTGTAAACAAAGAAATCGAACACTTTCTCAAAGATTTTGGCCTTATTCTTTTTGTGTATTGCTTGGGGCTACAGGTGGGTCCGGGCTTTTTTGCATCGCTTAAAAAAAATGCGTTGGCCAATAATGTGCTGGCCACCGCCGTGGTGGTGCTGGGGGTGCTGCTTACCATAGGGCTCATGTATGCTTCGGGCAATGGAGCCCCGCTTGTGACTGGTCTTATGAGTGGTGCTGTTACCAACACCCCTGGCCTTGCAGCAGCGCAAGCCGCCGTAAAAGAGGTGCACCTTACCAACTTTGACCCTTCCATGATGACCCTGGCCTATGCCATGGCCTACCCGTTTGGGGTGGTGGGCATTATTCTTTGCCTGCTTATTTTAAAACGGGTGTTTAAGGTTAATCTTGAAGAGGAGCGTGAGATGCACCGTAAACTAACTGCTTTTCGATCGAGTAAACCCATATCGGTACACCTTAAACTGGAAAATCAACAGTTGATAGGGAAGCCCCTGCGCATGGTACTCGAGCTTATAAAAGAGCCCATGGTAGTATCTAGGATGTACCATTTGGGCGAGGTTATAACGCCCACGCCCGATTTGCTGTTTGCCGAAAACGATGTGCTACTGGTGGTGGTGCCAAAAAGCGAACTGCCGGCCCTAAAACTGTTGGTGGGCGGCGAAAGCGATATGAACCTGAAAAAAGTACCCGATAGCAAATTGGTGTCGCGCAAGGTGGTGGTTACCAACAAAATGGTTACCCACAAGCGCCTGGGCGATCATCAACAGCTGCACCAGGATGACTTTACCTTTACCCGCCTTAGCCGCGCCGGCATAGAAATGGTGCCCCATGGCAATGTTTATCTGCAATTGGGCGACACCGTAAAAATAGTTGGCACCGAGGAAGGCGTAGATGCCGTAACGAAGGTGTTTGGCAATGCCGTAAAACGGTTGGAAGCCCCCGATTTGGCACCCATTTTTGTGGGCATAGCATTAGGTGTTTTGGTTGGTAGCATTCCCATACACTTTCCACACATGCCAGTGGCCATTAAAATTGGTATGGCAGGTGGGCCGCTTATTATTGCATTGCTGCTTAGCCGTTTTGGTGGTGTGGTTTATCTTAACAGCTATGCCACCACCAGTGCCAACCTTATGGTACGCGAAATGGGAATAGCCCTGTTTTTGGCCAGCGTGGGCCTCAGCAGCGGTGCCAATTTATCAAAGGCCTTTAGTTCGGGGCAGGGCTGGCTTTGGCTAGGCATGGGTGCCATTATTACGCTGGTGCCGTTGCTTATTGTAGGCTGGGTAGCACACAAATATTTTAGAAAAACCTATTTCGAAATTTGTGGTCTCCTGGCTGGTTCTTCCACCGATCCGCCTGCGCTGGCATTTGCTTTAAAAATGGCCGGCAATGATGTGCCCTCGGCCACCTACGCCACGGTGTATCCATTGGTGATGATTTTGCGTATTCTAGCTGCCGAATTACTTATTTTAATGCTTGCCTAGGTGAAAGGCATGTTGGGCTTACTACTATTTTTCAAATGCCATTGGTGCTTTGGTTTTTTGCCGAACGCTACAAAGTCGGGCGGCAAAAAGCGGCCACAGCCTCATGTTTAATCATGTTGCAGTACGGTTGTTTTGGGTGGTATATTTCGTTTCTTTAAGCGCAAGTATGCTTTAGCTGCCAAATACTGTTGTGGCCATAGGCTAATAGCAGCAGTGGCAATTGTAGTGCGGCGCATCCCGTTTTTATTTTAAAGGGCGGTTAGCAAGTAGCAACTATATGCATGGAAAGCATATTTCAAAAGTGTTGCGGTTAATTGACAGTAACAAGGTTTATTTTATATGGCATTATACCCTACAGGGTTCATCAATCCGAGAAATGGCTAAGGGCTATTGTCTGCTATAAATTCAACCAATAAGTAGCTTTTAGCACAATTGCCCTGTTTTTTGGTTGCCAGGGTTTTACAAATGCCGTTCCGTTTTCTCCATCAGTTGCAAAGTAATTGTCGGTGTACACCAAAAAGATATCGCTTACAGGCTTAAAACGATATTGTAACCGGGCGTTTATGTTTATATTATTTGCCTGTGTGTTGTATTGAAAAAATGTAGTAAAAAAAACCGATCTCGAAAACGTAATATCTGCTCTGGGTCCAATAAGCCAAATATCCGCATTGCCATAAGGCGCAGGCAACCTAATGGCGGTATAATTCACGTCAAGCCCAATGGTAGCATAGGGTTGCAGGCGCAAATTGCTGGTGGTTTGCAATTGCATAATTTTTCCATTAAAATATTGCCCAAACCGATTGCTTACTGTATAGAAAAACTTATTTCGCGGATTGCTGGCAAACCAAATCCGGTTGCTAAAGTATAAATAGCTGGTATTGGCAGGCAAGCGAAGGCCCCCAGTATTAGAGGGGTCAAAAGCATTAAATAAATAGGTGTAATCCCAGCGCAGCAAGGTAGCCCGCATTTGTGCCCCATTTTGAAAATCAACGCCACTATACAAACCGGCATCCCAATCTAGCAATCGCTTATCACCTTTACCATATATAAAATCATAATCGGGGCCTATGTAAAAACTATTAACTAACTTAGAAATCTTCCCTTTGGGAAAGAAAACCCTATTAAACTGTGCATTGTTTCTTATGAAATTGGTTCTTGGGTTAAAACCCACTGCGGGATTGTAATTAGCACCTATATTGGTCATGCTACCCTCAATGTTCCATTTATTGTTGGTAAATGTGGCCCTTGCACCCATGGCGTTTTGACCATTGGTGCCCGAAGGCGAAAACCCTTGATGGTAAAAAACTTTCCCCACAAGTCGGCTATTGGCAGAGGCAAAATTAAAGTCGAGTCCGGCTACTCTGTTAAACCTGTTTACGGTATCGTTGCTACCCAATGCGTCCTTGTTCACAAAAATAGCTCCAAGGTTGTTGCGCTCCCCAATGCGTCGCTGCACAGCATAAGTTCCATAATTGGTTACGGGCTGCCCAAATGCATCGCTTTTGGCCGTGGTCATGTTTAGCACCCCAACTCGCCAGTCTTTATTTATTCGCCCACTTAACCTTGCCCCAAATAAAATGGGAATGGACACATTTTCCCCATTGTTTACATTTCGGCCTATGCCAATTCTGCGACTAAAAAACGGGTTGGCACTACTAAAGCCAAAACTGCCAAACAAATCTGAGTTTTCGAGAAAAAATTGCCTTCGTTCAGGGAAAAATAGCTCAAACCTGCTCAGATTGGTCACCTGTCTATCCACCTCTACTTGCGCAAAATCGGGGTTTACCGTAAGATCAAGGTTTAATGAGGAGGTAACAGCAACCTTTGCATCAAAGCCTGCATTTACACCAACATCAGCGGGAGTTCTTTTTTCAAAGTCCTTTGATTGCCTTAACAACCCAAACGGAATCAGGGAAATATTAGACCCTGGGCTAGGGGGAGGCTTCATCCAATCCAATTTTCCGCAAAAGGCAAGATCAGTTAACGACTGCACACGCGGTACGGGCGCCCACGAACTTCTTTCATTTAGGGCAAGGTTATTTCTGCCAAAGTTGATATTCCATGCACTGGGATCACCACTTTTTTGCTTATAGCGAAGGGTTTTAAACGGTATAGCCATCTCTACCTCATAACGGTCTTCGTACCTTATGGCTTCGGAATACCATTTGTTATCCCATTCAGCATTTCGGTCGCCTGCATTGGCTAAAAGGGCTTCTTTTTGCACCCCGTAAGGCGTTACTGCAAAGTAAAACCCATTGAGTTTGTCGCGAAAGGGATCAATGACTACGAAAAAAATATCGGAGCTACTCCAGCCAAAATCCCTGCGAAGGGACGAAACAATGAATTTCTCTTGATAACAAACCGCATGGATAAATAAAAACTGATCATTAAAAGTGATTTTTATTTCGGTTTGGTTTTGCGCTCTTCCCGTATCGTATGGAAATGACTGAAAAAAATCTTTTGTTGGCTTTAAGCTTTTCCAAGCGGCCTCATTTGCGTTGCCATCTACCACCATGGGTGCATTGCTCCGGTCAATTTGAATGGAAAACTTTTGGTCATTGGTCTCCTGTGCATGCACAAAAAAGACAGACGATGCCAGAAAAAACACTGAAAAGCCTAGTGTGGAAGCAAATTTTTGTCTAAAACTCATAAAATATCCATCAATTGAACCAGTTTTGGGCATTCAAAGAAAAGCCTCAGTAATTCTATGCATTGCATAGACGACTATTTTACACATACTGTGCTGCAAAGCCGTAAAATTAATTGGCCAAACCGGGATAACTTTTTCTGTTCCAGGCATTTTCACTACTACTCGACTATTACCACAGCTAAAATTTCTTCCATTGGCCACCACTGCGGTTGCGTGTTACACGTGCTGGTTTTAACTCCACACACCTATACATTTAGATTTGGTATTGTTCCTTAAAAAAAACCGAGCCGTTAGTACTTTTCTAAAAAACAGTTGTTTATGCAACCATTTTCTCCTTACTTCGTGTTACTATTTACTTACACGAAAACTTTGCTATATGAACCGCACTATTAAAAAAGTTGCTGTTTTGGGTTCTGGCGTTATGGGAAGCCGCATTGCCTGCCATTTTGCCGGCATTGGGCTGCCTGTGCTACTGCTGGATATGGTGCCCAACGGCAGCCAAGAAAGTACCAAGCCCGCCGAGCGCAACAAACTTGTAAACGATGCCCTAGCTGCGGCGTTAAAAAGCAGCCCGAGTCCCGTGTTTTCGCCCAAGGTGGCCAAACGCATTACCACCGGCAACTTTACCGATAACATGAAAGACATTGCCCAGTGCGACTGGGTAATAGAAGTGGTGGTAGAGCGTCTTGACATAAAAAAAATCATTTACGAGCAGGTAGAACAGCACCGCCGCTCGGGCACACTCATCACCAGCAACACTTCGGGTATTCCCATTCAAATGCTGGCCGAGGGCAGAAGCGACGATTTTAAAATGCATTTCTGCGGCACCCACTTTTTTAACCCGCCGCGTTATCTGCGCCTGCTGGAAATAATTCCCATTGCCGAAACCAAGCCCGAGGTGGTGGACTTTTTGATGCACTATGGGGATTTGCAACTGGGTAAAACCACCGTGCTGGCCAAAGACACCCCGGCGTTTATTGCCAACCGTGTGGGTGTATTTAGCATCATGGCCATTTTTAAGGTTATGGATCAGCTGGGCCTTTCCATTGACGAGGTGGACGCCCTTACCGGCCCCGCCATTGGTCGGCCCAAAAGCGCCACCTTTCGCACCAGCGATGTGGTGGGCATTGACACCATGGTAAAAGTGGCCCAAGGCGTGGCCAACAACTGCCCGCACGACGAAGCCAAAGACATTTTTACCATACCCGCTTGGCTGCAACGCATGGTAGATCAAAACTGGCTGGGCGATAAAACCGGCCAAGGCTTCTTTAAAATGGACCGCAGCGGTGGAAAAAAAGACCTTTATACGCTTAATTTGGCCACCGGCGAATATCAGCCCAAAAGCAAGCCCAAGTTTGCCAGCATTGAAGCCGGCAAACAAATTGACGACCTCTATACCCGCCTAAAAATGCTGGTGGCAGCACCCGATAAAGCCGGCGAATTTTACCGCGCCTTTCACCACCACCTGTTTAGCTACATTAGCCACCGCATACCCGAAATTAGCGACGAGCTTTACCGTGTGGATGATGGCATGATGGCCGGCTTTGGCTGGGAAATTGGCGCTTTTGAAACCTGGGATTTGCTGGGCGTGGCCAAAACCACCGCCGCCATGCAAGCCGCAGGTTTTGCCGTGGCGCCTTGGGTGCTGCAGATGCTGGCCGCAGGACATACCCATTTTTACAAGGTAGAAAGTGGCAAACGCTACTGCTACGATGTGGCCAGCACAAGCTACAAGCCACTGCCGGGCGGCGAAGCGTTTACCATTTTAAGCCATTTAAAAGAAAAAACGGTTTGGAAAAACAGTGCCTGCACGCTGGTAGATATGGGCGATGATGTGCTTGGCCTGAGTTGGAATACCAAAATGAATACCATTGGCGGCGATGTGCTGAGTGGCATTCAAAAAAGCATATCCATTGCCGAGGAGAAGTTTAAAGGTCTGGTAATAGCCAACGAGGGGCCTAACTTTAGCCTTGGCGCCAACGTGGGCATGATTTTTATGCTGGCTGCCGAGCAGGAATACGATGAACTGGATATGGCGGTGCGCCTGTTTCAAAACACCAGCATGCGCATACGCTACAGCGGCATACCGGTGGTGATAGCCCCGCACGGCATGTGCTTGGGCGGTGGCTGCGAGTTTAACCTGCACGCCGATAAAGTGCAGGCCGCCGCCGAAACCTATATTGGCCTGGTGGAACTGGGCATTGGGGTAATACCCGGTGGTGCAGGCACCAAAGAAATGGCCCTGCGCGCCGGCGACGAATACGCCGATGGGGAAATAGAAATAGAACCGCTAAAGCGCCGCTTTTTTGCCGTAGGCACGGCCAAAGTGGCCACCAGCGCACAAGAAGGCTACGATATTGGCGTGTTTAGAAAAGGTATTGACGAAATAAGCATGAACCAGGGCCGCCGCGTGGCCGATGCCAAACGCAGTGTATTGGAAATTTATAACGCAGGCTACGTAACCCCGGTGCAACGCACCGATGTGCGTGTGCTGGGCCGTGGGGCGCTGGGTGCCTTGTATGCAGGCTTAAATGGCATGCAACTGGGCAATTATGCCACCGAGCACGATGTAAAAGTGGCCAAAAAACTGGCTTATGTAATGTGCGGCGGCGACCTCAGCGAGGGCGCACTGGTAAGCGAGCAATACCTCCTTGATTTGGAAAGAGAAGCCTTTATGAGCCTGGCCGGTGAGCGCAAAACCCTGGAAAGGATACAGAGTGTGTTGAAGGGAGGGAAGCCGGTGCGGAATTGATTGTTGTAAAAGATTCGATTTTTTTAAAAAGGCCGCTGCTAATTTGTAGTGGCTTTTTTCATTATAACATTATGCGTAATGGGTTAATTTAGTATCACAAAAGCACTTAAACTAATACAATTGTCATGCGTACTTACTTAGTTGCCATTATTGTCATTTCGCTATTTTCTTGTAAATCAGCTACCAAGTATCCATATGCAATTCGAGATTTCCACGCAGATATCCAACCCACGCTGGAATCGTTGGCTTCAAAAGGTATCTTGAACAACAATACTGCACTTGAAAAAGAGCTTACCGAAAAACTATCCAAGAATGATTTGAAAAAACTAAGTAAGTGTGATGTGCCTTTGCTAAGGGCTTTTGCCTTAGAAAGCTTACTTGAACTCGAAGGATATCTTACTGCTAAAATCGATTTTGCTTTTGAACATTTAGATGATACCGCTTGCGTGGCAATTGATATGGGCGAATTCGGTATCTACCGAGTTTTAGTAAGTGACTATTTGTTAAATAGATTCAATTCGAAAGTGATGGACTCGTTATTGTCAAGGAAACTAGTTCTTGAATTATTACAAAATCGACCTTACTTAAGGTCAACGTACTCAGTTATTGATGGTTTAGTAATGAGGCCAGAATACTATCCTCTCATAAGAAAACTGGTTGTTTTGGACAAAAAGCCTGCGCTTATATATGAAGACTTTGAAGGTGGAGACGCTGAGAAAATGTTGCTCAAGATCGCAGCATTTCAACAGGCTGCCGATACAACCTTGATTAGGATAAGGCTCGAAGAATACCTAGCCGATTGGGGAAGAGATTCATTCTCGTATTTAGGCATGGGATACCTTTTAGAAATATTAAAAAAATACCCTCATCCGGAATATGCAGTACCGAGAAGCATGCTTGTTGACTTGATGATAAGATACTCAATTGGGATGGACGAGGATGACCCATATGATAAGTATAGTGGGTATGATATAAGTATTAACTCATACTTTGCTGCTATTGCAGCACAAAGAAACAACCATAGCAAGCAACAGTTGGAACAACTGCTACAACACTATCAAAAACTTGGTTCGGAGGAAGCGTCCCGATTGCAAAGGTTTGGAAAGGAAACCTTCCGCAAACTCAAATCATTTATTGAATCAAATGATTATGAAGATTATAAAACCTTACTACGTAAGTTGTAACTTCTAAGCGAATTGCTTTGAAAGGAACAATCATTGGATTACCTGATTCAACCCCCAAAAAACTTCAAAAACTTCTCCGCATCCATAATCGCTATTTGCGATTTTTTAAAATCTTTTTCGTTGCGGGTGATAATGGTATTACATTTTGTAGCCACTGCGCTGCAATATTGAATCGCATCTTCGAAATCGGAGAAGCCGGCATTAATGGCCCGTTCCAGCACTTCATCGTCAAGCACAGAAATACGGCATAGCATCTTGAATTTACGAGTCTTTTCCAATGCTGCCCTTGCATTTTCGTATTTCGACAAGATATAATAGGTAGTGGCAATGCTGATAGCAGAAACGAATACCTCAATCTTCTTCTCATCGGCTAGGGTAAGTAGCCTTGCCATGGGAAGATAAAATCCTTCCCGCTCTCCCAAAAAGTCTAAGATCACATTTGTGTCCAAATAAACCTTTTGCATGTTATTGGTATTTCTTATCCAATGCTTCGTTATAGGCTGCTTTTTCCTGCTTAATGTCTACATGGCTTGGAATACGCTTTCCGGTTGATATGCTTTTTACAAAAGGGGAAATTTCCGGGGCTTGCTCCGTTGGGTTGGTTAAATCGCCTAAATATGTTTCTACTAACCGGGAAATACTCAGCTTTCGAGACGCGGCATATTTCTTGGCGCTTGTTATAACTTGCTGGTTTAGTTTCAATGTCAGCTTTTGGTCCATGCTAAACTTTTATACGTACAAATTTAGTGAATAAAGCCGTACAAAAAGGTTTTGAATGAAA
>RDXD01000412.1 GCA_004292575.1 Bacteroidota bacterium | reverse complement strand
CGGCGCCTTAGCCCTTCGACAGGCTCAGGGCGGCGCCTTAGCCTCAGCCTATTAACTTACCGAATATTGATTGTTGCTTGTTTGCGAGTTGCGAGGGGCGATGCCACCTCGCTGGTATATTGCGCCCTTTCAGGGCTAAATGCGCGCTGCAATGAGAGTTAGATTGCTAAGCGCTGGGCCTTGATCCTTCTACAGGCTCAGGGCGGCGCCTTAGCCTTATCCTCAATCTCGACCTCAACCTTGACCTTTTCCTTATCCTCACCCTTGCAAATACATTACACTGTTTCCAGCCTAGCCAAACCAGGGTATCTTTAACTTGGCGCCAATGGTTTCTACGGTAGCACGTTTAGAAACATGGCTTGTTGCCAATTGCAGTTGCGCTTTTAACATCACCCTTACTATGTGGGTGGTCCCAAATTGCACATGGCACCGCTCATCCGCCGCCAAGTGCGCAATGGCTAAAAGTGCAATAAAAGCCAGTTTGGTAACAAGGCCCTATCTTAGTGCCAGAGCAGCGTGCTAAAGGCATTTACCATAATGCGATGAGTAATCTGCTAATGGTTTAGTGCAAGTTTTGCTACGCCTAGGCCTTTCGTCCACTGCAAATTGAAAAATTGACCGAGTTAGGAATACTGAAAATTTTTTAAAAGGAACCGGTATGAATAGAAAATATATTGTAGTCATTTGGGCTCTATTGGCCACCACTGCTTGCAAAACCACCTCTAAGGGAACCAATCGTCCGCTCGACACGGCGTTGAGGGCCAATAGCGGCGCTAGCCACAATCACCAAGTGCCGGAAGCTGTGGCCGTAGGTTATGCCGATAGCGTAAACAGTGGCGCCATTGCCACCGACACCATGAAGCGCAGCCCCCGCCGGGTAGCCATGTTGACTGTTGGCGGCTGCCATGTGCACATTGATTATGGCAGCCCAGGGGTAAAGGGGCGCACCATTTGGGGCGGTTTGGTGGCTTATAACCAAGTATGGTCTGCTGGAGCCCACGCCGCCACCACACTTGCCATTAGCAAACGCATTGTGGTAAATGGCACAACCATAACACCTGGCACTTATGGCTTTTTTGCCATACCGGGCAAAGCCGAATGGATACTGATCATTAACAGGAATTACAAGCAGCACTTGGCCGACGCGTATGACCCCGCCGAGGATGTGGTGCGAACAACAGTAACGGCGGTAGAACACCCATTTACCCCAAGGTTAACTTACAGCATAACACAGAATGCGGCGAATAAGGGCGCCATTACTTTAGCTTGGGATAAGTTGGCAGTGCAATTGCCATTTGAGGTGTTACCGTAGTACCGCTATCTGGTAAAATAGGCCAATCCGTGGTTCGTTGCTTCTCTGCTTCATAGCTTCGGAATCAACGGCCCACAGCATGCTATGTTGTAGCCATGGCACTTAATTCGGATGTTACAGCCAATATTGAGGTAAGTACACCGTACCAATAAAACATAAGTTGCCCATATCAATATAATGCCGGTTACTTAAGCACGAGGATTTGTAAAACTAAACTTGATAGACATTAGCCGCTTGTGTCACCCCGTCGGGGTTGGTTGTTAAAAAAAGCCGCACTTTTTCTATAATCATTTCACCACTTCGTGGTTATAGTAAGCCCGAAGGGCTGATAGTATTGTAGCCAGTAGAATTAATTTTCATGTTTACACCCTGAAAAGGTGATATCGTTTCCGCTTAATTAAATTGGATTGCATATCAATAGTTTAAAAGGGGGAACAGACTCGTATGGTCCAGTTTGCCAATTTTTAAGTAGCACTTTGTATCATAAACGCAACATAGTTGCGTTTATTAAATTTATGGCTATTTTCGCAGCTGCTTTGCACTAAAGCAGTTTCAAAAAACACAAAAATTGGAATATGAGGCAGCAACTAAAACTGTGCGGATTTACGTTTTTAATGGCCATTGGTTTCAGCGGGGCTACAGCACAAGGCTTTAAAGGATACTACCAACACCCTGATATTCATCAAAACACCATTGTGTTTGTAGCTGAAGGTGATATTTGGAAAGTGCCCATCCAGGGTGGACTTGCCCAACGACTTACCACACATACGGAAGAAGAGCAACATCCCCGTATTTCACCCGATGGAAAGACACTGCTCTATTCCGCCAGTTACGAAGGGCCAAGGGAAGTTTACACCATGCCTTTAGAGGGTGGCTTACCAACTAGATGGACGTATTCTGCAGGTTCCAAAGCCGTGGGTTGGACACCAAAAGGGGAAATTATTTATCAAACATCTGAATTTGGTAAACTTCCATATGGTCAGTTGGTAACAATTGACCCTGCTTCAAAAGTAAAATCAATTCTGCCATTACTTCATGGCGATCAAGGGATCCAAAATCAAATTGGGACGTGGTTTTTTGTGCCACTCGATGACGCCAATGACAATATACAAAGGTATAAAGGTGGTTGGGCTCGGCAGATATGGAAATTTGATGGAAAGAATGAGGCGGTAAAGATAACTACAGGCCACATGGGCGAGAGTTTTAATCCGATGTGGTTCGAGGGTAGAATTTATTTCATCACAGATAGAGATGGTATGAAAAACATCTGGTCAATGAATGTGGATGGAAAAGATTTGAAACAGCATACCACCCATACGGAATTTGATGTACGCATGGCAAATCTTAATGAAGGTAAAATAGTGTACAAACACGCTGCCGACCTCTGGTTATTAGATATTGCCTCTGGAAAAAATGAAATAATTGACATTCGTTTAGCCTCAGATTTGGCGCACTTAAGAGAAACGTGGATAGAAAATCCTGAACCGTATATTACCGCTGTGAACCCAGATTCAACGGGTGACAACGTAGCTGTAACCGCTAGGGGAAGAGTTTTTGTTATCCCTGTAAAATCGGGTAGAACCATAAAATTTACAGAACAAAAGAGTACAGTTGTTCGATACCGCGATGCTGTTTTTTCTCCTGATGGAAAGAACATTATTGCACTATCCGATCAGAGTGGCGAGTTTGAATTTGTGCAGTTTGCAGCAAACGGACTCGATAAAGTTAAACCAATAACTAAGGATAAACACGGGCTCAGGTATCAAGGCATTCCGTCGTCTGATGGAAAGTGGTTAGCTGTTGATGATATCGAAAAAAATATGTACGTCATCAATGTAAGCACCGGAGAAAGAAAAAAAATATCTACCAATCAACAAGGTATTCAAGATTTTGCATGGTCGCCGGATAATCAGTGGTTGGCCTTTGTACAAAAAGCCTTCAATGGTATGTGGCAAATTAAAGTGTACAATTTAAATGACGGCTCTATTTTTGACTTAACAACCGATAGGTCCAATAATTTTAGTGTTAAATGGAGCCCAGACGGTGCGTTTGTTTATTACCTTTCTGACAGAGATATTAAAACATTAGTGGGCAGTGCACGTGGAGTAAGGTTGGGTGGAGTTTACTGGGATAAAAGTATAAGTTTATATCATGTTGCCTTAAAGAAAGGGGCTAAATCACCCTTTAGAGAAAAAGACGAACTCTCAAATGACATTGCTAAGCGTGAGAATCCGAAAGGTAAATTGGTGGTAAACATTGACAAGGATGATATTCTTTCTAGAACAATGCGGGTGCCTATTGCCGCAGGAAACTACAGTCAGTTTGAACTTAATAATAATGCAATTTTTCTGTTGTCAAGCGAAAAAGGTTCTAAAACCAACTCCCATCTAAAAGGGCTTAAAATTACCAGTGAAAAAGCCGAATTGACCGATATGGCCTCAGAAATCAATGGTTTTAAACTAACCCTTGATGGTGAGAAGCTGCTAATAGTAAAGGGGGGGTCTTATTACATGGTTAATGCAGGAGTAGAAAGTGTAAACTTAAATGACGGGAAGATTGATTTAAGCGTTTGTAAGTTTTCTCTTAACCCGCGAGATGACTGGAAGCAAATTTATAAAGATGCTTGGCGGATGGAACGGGATTACTTCTACGACAAAAATATGCATGGTGTAGATTGGGATGCAATGTATGACAAGTATCTCCCTTTGGTTGACCGTGTAACCACCAGAAATGAATTAAACGATATACTAGCTCGCCTGATTGGTGAATTATCAGTACTGCACGCATCTGCTGATGGAGGTGATATACCCGATGATGCTAAAAATATTCAAGTAGCCAGTTTGGGAGCCAATACGAGTAGAGACGTTGTAAATGGGGGGTTTAGAATCGACTATATCTATAAAGCCGACCCAGATTATCCGTCCAGGAAATCTCCGATAGATGATCCTTACCTTGATATCAGAGAAGGAGATGTTATTACAAAAGTAAATGGAAAGGAGGCTTTAACTGCTATGTCCATTGGTGAGTTGCTCCGAAATCAAGCTGATAAGCAGGTAAGGTTAACTTTAAAAAGAGGTACCATAATTAGAGATGTTATTGTTAAGCCTGATGGAGATGTCTTTTGGTTGAAATACGGTGATTGGGAATATGCCAATCGCCTTAAAGTAGAAAACGCAAGCAATAACCAAATTGGCTACCTTCATCTCAGTGCCATGGACGACTGGGATATTGGTCAATTTTATCGGGAGTTTTATCCTGTCTCCAACAGAAAGGGATTGATCATCGATTTGCGTTATAACGCCGGTGGGTGGATTGATGCCATTATTCTCGAAAAATTATTGAGACAAGTATGGAATTATTTCAAAGAAAGAACAGGCGAGCCTTATTTCAATATGGACTATGCATTTAGAGGTCACATGGTTTTATTGGTTAATGAAAGAACTGGCTCTAACGGAGAAACATTTGCGGAAGGTTTTCGGCGACTCGGGCTAGGAAAAACCATCGGTATGCGTACTTGGGGTGGCCAAGTCTGGATAAACGGTGCAAATAGTCTATCAGACAATGGGGTGGCCCTTGCACCTTTTCTGGGCTCTTACGGTAGTGATAGCAAATGGTTGATTGAAGGCCACGGCCATGTACCCGATATGGAAGTAGACAATTTACCCAATGAAACATTTAAGGGAAAAGATGCTCAGTTGGATGCGGCCATAAAATACCTGCAAGAAAAAATTGCAAAAGACCCACGAGATGTGCCGCCCGTACCAGCTTACCCTGATAAATCATTTAAGAACAATAAGAAAAATTGAGATGAATGATTTAAAAAAGCTTTAAGGTGCAGAAGTTTGAAGTCAAAGTAGGATGAAACGTTTTTGAATTTGCTGGTTCAACAGAATTTTGTGCGCAAGATGTAGAATAATCTCTTAGAATGGCGCAAAGTGAATTATTTAGGCTTATTAGCAATTGGAAATTTGTTTAAGAAAATAATCTATAATACAAAAGCGATTGCGTATTGAGTATTTAGCGAAATTCGTAGGTGTGTATTTGTATTGTAGCTAAGAGTTTTGGCCCGTAGAGTGTTAATGCGTTTGCTTTAATAGCGGGTTGTAGGCTTGGCATTTATTGATGTAAGCAGCATATAGTAATCAATATACAATGCCGGAAAACAATAGCAGGAATAATTTTGGAGATTTAAATGCGACTTAAGTCACGACCCCTTTGTTATTTGCCGTAATTTGTTAATTTAACGGCCTGCCCCGATTTTTAAATTAATTAATGCTTACATAGTTTACTACAATAGTTTTGGGTATCTAAAGGTAAAAGCTTTCTACAGACTCCTGCAGAACCAAAAAAAATATTTAGTGGCAGATTGGTTTATTGGCAGTAAATCAGCAGGCGTAAGTTGTTAAAAAAATAGTTGCTAACTATTCTTTCATAGATGAAAAGCCCATTGGCATTTGGGTTTGGAGTGGTGGCTTACAAATGAGTTTGCATTGCAGGTTTCAGCATTCAGATATTGAAAACACGGGTATCGGGCTGGCTTTTGTAGCCCACCAAACTCTATATGAAAACATTTGCCAAGAACGCTACAGGGGTTTACCCAATGATAGTGTGGAAGGATATAGGCATGGTTCAGCCATAACGCATGCCTGCTAACTTCAAGGTAATCTGATTATACACGGCACTGCCGATGATAATGTACCCCATCAAAATTTTGAAATTTTGGTAAAGGAGCTTGTAAAAAAACAACCGCTTTAAGATGTTGTCGTCTGCCATACGGGATCATGGAATTTGGCAGTGAAAAACACCAGCCTGCTAATCCGTAGGAGTATGGAAAAAGTTTTGGAAGGACAATTTATAGTGGCAGAGCAATACAAGCTTCTTCAATTTCTTTAATAGCAGTCAACTGCATCTAGGGGAAATTGGCCGTACCATGCTTCGCATCACCGGTTGCTAAATTTATTCGTCGTTCGCTGCAATTTAGCTGAATGCTAAACATCCCCAAGCTCACCGGAGCGTAAAACCATGTACATCGGCTGCTTTGCGCACAGTGTTATAGCTCCGTTACCGGTTTTTGTGTTCCGCGTACGGCTGCCTATAGATGGCATAAAAAAACCACCATGCTTTTCACATGGCGGTTCTTTTGTGTTGCGGCTAAGCCGCACAGATTATCGGTTATGAAGCGCTTCCGCTAATCGACATTAACCGAAGGCTTCATTGATGACTCTGTAGACATGAATACCTCCTTTTTGTTTGGTGAATTATGGTGGCAAGATAGTGCGTTGGTGATAGGATGGCAAAAAAATAAATCGCCGTCGGCAGCTACCAGCCAATGCCGTAGTCTTCGCCATTGTGGCTACTGCCGCCCCACAAGCTGCCGTGCACCCGATCGAACCAAATAGCATTGATAGGGCCGCTGGTGCGGTTGCCCAAAACAACGGTATAACCCATTTTCTTTAGCGCCTGCTGTGTAGCCACCGGCGTATTTCTGTCCAATAATATGTTACCAGGTTTTGGTTGCCGGTCTTTTAGCTGCGTGCCGCCAAGGCTAAGCCAAAGCTGGTTGGTATTGATGTTGGCGGCTTCGCAGGCCTGCTGCACCGTCATGCCAAAGTCCACCATGTTCAAGAACATTTGCAGCAGATTTTGGTCTTGCGTATCGCCTCCCTGCACGGCAAAGCTAAGCCATGGTTTGCCGTCTTTCATGGCAAGGCTGGGCGTAAGGGTCACCCTTGGGCGTTTGCCGGGAGCTACCACATTGAAAGGGTTTTCCTTTTCGTCAAGCACAAAAGATTGCATACGCTGGCTCATGCCAATGCCTGTTTTTCCGGCTATGCATGCTGGTAGCCAGCCCCCGCTGGGCGTTATACTTACCACCCACCCCTCGGCATCGGCTGCTTCAACACTGGTGGTACCTAAATACAGGCGGTTGCCACGATTGTCCGTTTGAAATTCATTGGTTTGTTGCGTGCCCCACACGTCGGCGCGGTCGTCGGGTAGGGCAAAGGCATTGCCGGCATCGTGCACGGGTACAAAGTTGCTACGGGTAGCAGCCGTGTCTTGTAGCCTGCCCCAGGCGTTTAAATAGTCTGCTACCGGGTTGCTGCGACCTTCAAAGGCGTAAGGGTTGCCCGGTAGTACCGGCCAAAGGTTTTTGGTGGTGTCAATAAGTGCTGCGCGGCTCTTGGCATAATCTTTACTCAGCAGGCCTTTCATGGGTTGCGTGCCAAGGGCTGTGTAAGGGTCGCCGTAGTAAAAATCGCGGTCGGCAAACGCTAAACTCATGGCCTGATAAACGGTATTGATATACTGTGGCGAATTATACCCCATCTTTTTTAGGTCGAAATTTTCGAGAATATTTAGCGCCTGTAGTAGGCTGGGGCCCTGGGTCCATTGTTGTAGTTTGTGAACTTCAATGCCTTTGTATGTGGTGGTGAGTGTGCTTTCTTCCAGTGGTTTCCATGTGGCTAAGTCGGCCATGGTGATTAAGCCACCTTGCTCTGCGCTACCCCGCACAAATTCTTGGGCTATATCGCCCTTGTAAAACCGGTTGTAGGCCGCCATAATGGCCTGCTGGCGGGTTTTTCCTTGTTTTAAGGCATGCTGCTCGGCATCCACCATTTTTTGCAGGGTTGCCAACAGTTCTTTTTGCACAAATATTTCGCCGGCTGCAGGCGCTTCGCGCTTTTGGCCCAAATGGGGTAAAAATACCGCAGCACTATAAGGCCAGGCTTTTATGCGCTCTTTGCCACGTTCTATGCTGTTGGCCGTTTGTGCATCTATGGGATAGCCCGCAGCCAGTTGCATAGCGGGGGCCAACACTTGTTTCAGGCTCATGGTGCCGTAAGCTTGTAGCATGTGGCAGAGGCCGCCGGGGGTTCCTGGGGTGGTGGCTGCAAGTGGCCCATACTCAGGCGGAAAATTATAGCCCTTGCCTTTGAAAAACGCCGGCGTAGCGCCTGTGGGTGCCACACCCATGGCATTGATGGCAATTACTTTTTTTGTTTTTGGGTTGTACACTATGGCTTGGGTTTCGCCGCCCCAGCTCAGCACATCCCACATGGTGCAGGTGGCCGCCAGCATGGCACAGGCAGCATCAACCGCATTGCCGCCCTGCTGAAAAACTATGGAACCTGCAGTGGCTGCCAATGGCTTGCCGGTTATGGCCATCCAGTGCTTGCCGTGTAGCGGTGGTTTTTGCGTGGCTTGGGCATGGGAAACTTGACTACACATCAACCACAGCGCCAAAGCTGCTGTTGACATCAACCGGAGGCCAATGGTTAATGGAGGCACGCCTAAGCCGGACCGTGTATCGTTTAGATAACTCTTGCGCATGGTAAATGTGTTGGAGTAATAAAGGTGCTGCATTGCGTTTAGACGACAAAAACTAGAAAGTCATGCTCCTTGGCGTTACAACCATACCAACGGATGCACCAACGCTTGGCATACCAGGGTGGCATGTTGAGGAGGCACTGGAAAAGCACTTCTAATGCCCTTGCTAAGTCCGGCAGATTGGGTATGGCGGGCAAATTTGCATAGGCGGTATCCATTCATCGGTTCGCAGGCATTTAAGCCAAAGGCACAAGCCGGCCATGAATTTAGACTAGGGGCAGTGGTATTTCTACGGGAGTAAAAGAAACGCTCGGCAAGGGTGGCCATTCTTTTTTTGGGGTCATCGGGTTGCCGCTTCTCCGCTTGGCAAAATATTCACATTTAATAGCCTATTTTTTGTTTTTCTTTGCCAATCTTTTTTTGATATGATCTATCTGCTTTTTACCAACACTGTTTTGCGGCTACGGCTGCCGCAACAGCGCCTTGCCCTTGGTGCTTCCTTGCCCAAAAGGGTGCAGATGTTGGCGCGGGTGGTGTCCGTTTTGGCCGTTGTGCGACGTTGATGACTTGCCCGCGTCATTTTCGGTTAAGAAATGTCAGCTTGCCGTTGGCATACCGACTGTCTCTATTTTTCCACAGCCCTGTTTTTTAGAATTGTGTTATGACGATGTCTGACTTTATAGTAACGGTAGCAAACTCTACCCATTTAGATTTTGCACCGGTTATATGTGCCGAATACGAAAGCAGTGCCAAAGCACGCGGCACCGGTATAGCTAAGCGCAGCCCCGAGTACGTGAAGCAAAAAATGCTTGAAGGGAAAGCCATAATAGCTTTTAGTGCAGATGGCGTTTGGGCTGGATTTTGCTACATAGAAACCTGGAGCCATGGAGAACACGTGGCCAACAGTGGCCTAATCGTATCGCCCAACTTTAGAAAGGCGGGTTTAGCCAAGGCCATTAAGGAGCGTATTTTTAAGTTGAGCCGCCAATTGTACCCCGACGCAAAAATTTTTGGACTAACCACTGGCTTGGCCGTAATGAAGATAAACAGCGATTTAGGCTACGAGCCCGTAACCTATAGCGAGCTGACCCAAGACGAGAATTTTTGGGCAGGTTGCAAAAGCTGCGTTAATTACGACATATTGATGAGCAAGGAACGCAAAAATTGCATGTGCACCGCCATGTTGTACGATCCTAAAGACCATTACGAGCCCGAAGAAACCAAGGCCTATTTTAAAACCAAAAGCAAGGTGTACGAACGTCTTCAACGGCTTAAGGAAAATAAACTTTTAAGACTGTTTTGGAGAAAGGAAGAAGCATAACCACGGCTTGCACACCAATTGCCAGCTGTATTTTTTTAAAGCAAATACAACATTACCACATACCATGAATACCACCCCGGAAGCTTTAGGCACTAGGCCTCAAATTGTTTTAGGTTTTAGCGGAGGCTTGGATACTACCTTTTGTGTAAAATATTTGACCGATGAGTTAGAATACGATGTGCACAGCATAATTGTAAACACCGGCGGCTTTACACCCACCGAGTTGATGGAAATAGAGCAGCATGCATTTGCGTTGGGTGTAAAAAGCCATAAAGCGGTAGATGCAGTAAAGGGCTACTATGAACGCATCATAAAATATTTGGTGTATGGCAATGTGCTTAAGAACAATGCCTATCCGCTGAGTGTGAGTGCGGAAAGGCTGGTGCAAGCCCTACACATTGCCGATCACGTAAAGCTAACGGGTGCACATGCGGTGGCACATGGTAGCACAGGCGCGGGAAATGATCAGGTGCGCTTCGATATGGTGTTTCACATAACCATACCTGGGGTGCAAATACTTACGCCCATAAGAGATTTGAAGCTGAGCCGCGAGGCGGAAATTGATTATTTGAGGGCAAAAGGGGTAAGCATGAATTTTGAAAAAGCAGCCTACAGCATCAATAAGGGGCTTTGGGGTACCAGTGTGGGTGGCCGCGAAACCCTACAAAGCCGTGGCTTGCTACCCGAATCGGCCTGGCCCACACAGTTAACGGCAGAGCAACCGGGTTCCGCAATTTTAGAGTTTATAAAAGGCGAACTTTATGGTGTAAATGGGCAGCTGTTTGATCATCCCGTGGAGGCCATTCAGGCACTGCAGGTGCTGGCAGGGCCCTATGGCATTGGCCGCGATGTGCATGTGGGGGATACGATTATTGGCATTAAAGGCCGGGTTGGTTTTGAAGCAGCAGCGCCCATCATCATCATTAAAGCACACCATGCACTCGAGAAACATGTGCTTACCAAGTGGCAGTTAAACTGGAAAGATCAACTGGCCTTGTTTTATGGCAACTGGCTGCACGAGGGCCAAATTTTAGACCCGGTAATGCGTAATGTAGAAGCCTTTTTTGCCAGCACCCAGCAAAATGTAACCGGTAAAGTGCACGTTCAATTGCACCCTTACCGCTTCGAAATTGAAGGCATAGAAAGTGACTATGACCTTATGAGCAGTAAATTTGGCAAGTATGGCGAAATGAATACTGGGTTTACCGGGGACGACGTAAGGGGCTTTAGCAAAATATTTGGCAACCAGACCAGCATTTGGCATCAAGTAAATGCTGGGTAAAACACCCAGGTGGTTAGATACGCTGGCGATAAGCTTAAAATTGGAGGAGTTTTACAGTGCAGCCGGGCGGACGGTAAACTAAAAATGGCAACTATGGCGCAAATTAGAGTAGGCATATTGGGCGGGGCAGGCTATACCGGTGGCGAATTGGTGCGGCTGCTGCTGCGGCACCCACAGGCAGATATTGCATTTGTGCAAAGTGGCAGTAATGCCGGCAATGCGCTTAGCAGCGTTCACCAAGATTTGCTGGGCGAAACCGACCTTTGTTTTGCTGCCGAACACACACCTGATGTGGATGTGTTGTTTTTTTGCAGTGGACATGGTGAAGCCAAAAAGTTTTTGCTAAACCACCAGATTAGCCCCGCTACAAAACTCATAGATATTGGCAACGACTTTAGGCTGCGTGCCCACGCAAGCATTGCCGGGCGCAGTTTTGTGTACGGTTTGCCCGAGGCCAATATGACGGGCATACAAACTGCACAAAGCGTGGCCAACCCTGGCTGCTTTGCCACGGCCATCCAGTTGGGGTTGCTACCGCTGGCCCAAGCAGGACTGCTAAGCGGCGTGGCAGTGCACACTACGGGTATTACAGGTAGCACCGGTGCCGGGCAAGCTCTGGCAGCAAGTGCTCATTTTAGCTGGCGGGCCAATAATATTCAGGCCTATAAAACCCTTACCCACCAGCACGTAGATGAAATAATGGAAATCCTAAATGCGGTGCAGCCCGTTACGAGCAAGCCCTTGCAGCCCGTAAATTTTGTGCCTTGGCGCGGCGACTTTAGCCGTGGCATTTTTGTATCTACCCAGCTCAGCATGGAGACCAGCTTCGACCAGCTGCAAGCGCTGTTTCATGGGTTTTATGCGCAAGCAGCGTTTACACAGGTGTCCGAAACGCCAATTTTTCTTAAGCAAGTGGTTAATACCAACAAATGCATTATTCATTTGGAAAAACAGGGCAATATGTTGGTGGTACACTCAGCCATCGACAATTTGCTAAAAGGGGCCAGTGGACAAGCCATTCAAAACATGAATCTGATGTTTGGCCTGCCACAGACTCTGGGCCTACAGCTTAAGGCAGCTTACTTTTAATCCAAAATGTGCTTAATCTTCTGCAATAATTGCGGCATTTTTTCACGATAAACTCAAAAAACATGACTCTATTCGACGTTTATCCCATCAACAATATCACCATAAGCCGGGCTTTGGACAGTTATGTGTGGGATGAAGAAGGTAATCGCTACCTCGACATGTACGGTGGTCATGCGGTTATAAGCATTGGCCATACACATCCGCATTGGGTGCAGCGCATCCAAGCCCAATTGGGCCAAATTGCGTTTTACAGCAATTCTGTGGTTATACCGGCTCAGCAGGCTTTGGCCACTAAACTGGCGGAGTTAAGCGGCAAACCCGAGTTTCAATTGTTTTTAGTAAACAGCGGTGCCGAAGCCAACGAAAATGCCCTAAAGCTCGCCTCGTTTCACACAGGCCGCAAAAAAATTGTGGCCTTTAGCCATTCGTTTCATGGCCGCACCTCGTTGGCGGTTGCCGCCACCGACAACAAAGCCATTGTGGCACCAGTAAACGAAACCGAAAACGTGGTGTTTTTGCCGTTTAATGATGAGGCGGCGTTGGCAGCATGTTTTGCCGAGCAAGGCCATCAAATTGCAGCGGTTATCATTGAAGGTATTCAGGGTGTGGGAGGCATTGTGGCCGCCAACAATAGCTTTTTGCAGCTGATACGAAGCTTGTGCAATGCACATGGTGCCGTTTACATTGCCGATAGCGTGCAGTGTGGCCATGGCCGTACGGGCCAGTTTTTTGCCCACGACGCCGCAGGTGTTGATGCCGATGTTTACACCATGGCCAAAGGCATGGGTAATGGTTTTCCCGTTGGGGGAATATTAATTGCGCCAGACATAAAGCCAAAACACGGCATGCTGGGTACCACCTTTGGCGGAAACCACCTGGCATGTACGGCTGCACTGGCGGTGTTAGAAGTAATGCAACAGCAAAGTTTAATGGCCAATGCCGCAGAAATGGGGCGTTATTTGATGGAACAATTATCCGCGGTGGAAGGCCTCCACAACATTAGAGGAAGGGGGCTTATGATTGGTTTTGACGTAGAAGGCCCGCTAAAAGACCTGCGAAAAGTATTGTTGAACACTTTCCATGTTTTTACTGGTGAGGCCAAGCCCAATGTGGTCAGGTTATTGCCTTCCTTAGCCATTACCCGCCCCCAAATTGATGAATTTATGCACGCCTTAAGGGCTGCTGTTGAGCAGCTTACTCCCGCTCCAATCCATAACCATAATATCGGCCCCCGCGAAACTTTGCTGGTTACATAACAACTCAACTAGTAACTCACGCATTAGCATTTAAAAACAAGTAAACCCTGCGTTGTGAAACATTTTACCGCTGTTACAGATGTAGCCCATTTGCCCACGCTCATTCAAAATGCGCTTGCTTACAAAACCAACCCTTTAATGCACAGGGGTTTGGGGGCTGGTAAACGCATTGGCCTATTGTTTTTAAACCCCAGCATGCGTACCCGGTTGAGTACACAAGTGGCAGCCCAAAATTTGGGTATGGAAGCCATTGTGTTTAACGTGGACAAAGAGGGCTGGAGGCTCGAATTTGAAGAGGAAGCCATTATGAGTGGCGATACGGTGGAACATGTAAAAGATGCGGCACCCATCATGGGAAAGTACTTTGATGTGCTGGCCATTAGAACATTTCCTTCGCTTAAAAATAAAGAAGAAGATTACAGCGAGCTATACATTAACCAGTTTATAAAATATGCTGGCATACCTGTGGTAAGTTTAGAAAGTGCCACCTTGCATCCTTTGCAGTCGCTTACGGATGTGGTAACCATTACAGAAGCGCTTAGCGCCCTGCCACCAATGGCCCGAAAGCCTAAAGTAGTACTCACTTGGGCACCACACGTAAAGCCGTTGCCCCAATGCGTAGCCAACAGTTTTGCGCAATGGATAAATGCCTGGGGGCAGGCCGATTTTGTAATTACGCACCCCCCCGATTACGAATTGGATGAAAGGTTTACGCAAGGGGCTACCATTACCCATAATCAGGACGAAGCGCTGAAAGATGCCGATTTTGTATATGTAAAAAACTGGAGTACCTATCAAGACTACGGTAAAATTTATAGTAACGACCCTGCTTGGATGCTTACACTTGAAAAATTGCAAATCACCAATAATGCCCGGGTAATGCACTGCCTACCTGTGCGGCGCAATGTAGAGTTAAGCGATGAAGTGCTCGACAGCAGCCATGCGTTGGTAACTGAGCAAGCTGGCAATAGGGTTTGGGCGGCACAAGCAGTTCTTGCAGGTATTTTAGACGGAATTTTGTAAATTTCGGGCCTAAAATTATTGCCCATGGAAATAATCAAGTCTATTCAAAACAGAATTTATGAGATCCGCGGCGAGCGGGTAATGCTCGATTTTGATTTGGCAGCGTTATATGAGGTAGAAACAAAGGCGCTGAATCAGGCTGTTAAGCGAAATATTGAACGTTTTCCGGAGGATTTCATGTTTCAACTTACCCCTTTAGAGTGGTCGGGTATCCGGTCACAATCTGTGACCACCTCTTCGCAACCTCTTAAATATCAATCTGTTGAGAGACAGTCAAGTAGAGGGTATGGTCTTATGCCCTATGCCTTTACCGAACAAGGCATTGCCATGCTTAGCGGAGTTTTGCGCTCCGAACGTGCTGTTAACATGAACATTGCCATTATGCGGGCTTTTGTGGCCATTCGTAAAATTGTTCTACTTCAGCACGAAGCAAAAGAGCAGTTAAAACAAATAAAAGAAAGAATTGAAGAGCACGATATTCAATTGGGACAGATATACGATGCCATTGAAAACCTGCTTGATGAGAAAGCCGCACAGCGGAAATGGGAAGAAAGGGAAAGAATTGGGTTTAAGAAATGAATTGTAATTGATATGACAGACAGAGAAAAACTGAGTATTATAAAAATTGGGGGCAATGTTCTTGATGATGCGGCCAACTTAAAGGCGTTTCTTCAGCGGTTTGCCTGTGTGGAAGGAAAAAAAGTATTGGTACATGGCGGCGGCAAAATAGCCAGCCGGATGGGAGAAAAGCTTGGCTTTGAAGCCAAATACGTTGATGGAAGGCGAATAACCGATGATGAAACCATGGATTTGGTAACCATGGTGTATGGTGGCCTTGTAAATAAGCAAGTGGTAAGTGCATTACAGGCCATGGGTTGCAATGCGGTGGGGTTAACAGGTGCCGATGCCAATATTATGCCGGCTACCAAGCGCCCGGTTAAAACTATTGACTATGGATGGGCAGGGGATATTGACGCAGCAGCAGTGGATGCAAAAATGCTAAAATCGTTCCTTGATATTGGATTGACGCCAGTATTTGCGCCGCTTACCCATGACACCATGGGCCACATGCTAAATACCAATGCCGATACCATTGCTTCCTCCCTTGCGTTGGCGCTTTCTGCTTTTTTTGAGGTACACCTTATGTATTGCTTTGAGAAAAAAGGAGTGTTACAATCCGTGGAGGATGAAAATAGTGTGGTAAGACGGATAGACCGACCTACATTTGATGCCATGAAGGCAACAGGTGCCCTGCACAGTGGGATTTTGCCTAAAATTGAAAATGCTTTGCTTGCTATTGAAAAAGGCGTTGCAAGGGTAATTATTGGACATGCCGATGATTTGCTTGAAAACCTCACAGAAGACGTATTAGGAACCATAATAGAATAAAAATGGGATTGGAAGCGGTAATATTCGATATGGATGGCACGCTGATTGACAGCATGCCTTACCATACAAAATCATGGCATCAATTTTTTAAGCAAAAGGGCGTTGACGTTTCGCCACAAGATTTAAAGGAGAAAGGGCACGGTACCTTGTTTGATATAATGCCACGTTTTTTTGGCAGTCATATTTCAAAAGATGAATCTTACAGGCTTGCCATGGAAAAAGAAGCCATTTACCGGGAAATGTATGCACCTGCCATGGCGCCTATTGAAGGGTTGATTGAATGGCTTGATACCCTAAAAGCAAATGGATTGAAAATAGCACTAGGAACCGCTGCGGATTTTACCAATACCAATTTTGTATTGGATACGCTACAAATAAGAAAATACTTTGATGTAATTGTCACCAGCGATATTGTTCCCGAAGGAAAGCCCTCGCCTGCTGTATTTAATTATGCGGCCACACAGTTAGGTACAAACCAAAGCAATTGCTTGGTGTTTGAAGATACGTATATAGGCGTAAAAGCAGCAAAGGCGGCAGGCATGAAGGTGGCGGTTATTACCACTACGCATCCGCATCATGAATGGGAAGGCTTTGGTGTGGACCTGATACTGGATAGTTATAAAGAGGCAAAAATGGGTACTATAAAAAATCTTTTCACCTGATTATGTATAGTTATGACGTTTTATACCAAAATGCATTAGCGCTATTGCAGGGATTGATTTCCATTCCATCTTTCAGCCGAGAAGAAGATAAAACGGCTCAGTTAATCAAGAATTTTCTCAACGAACACAAGGTTGCTGTTAAACAGGAAGGGTATAATGTATATGCAAGCAACAAGTTTTTTGATGCGCATAAACCAACTTTATTGCTCAACTCTCACCACGATACGGTGAAGCCTAATCGTGGATATACCCGCGAACCATTTACCGCTTCCGTAGAAGATGGTAAATTGTTTGGTCTTGGTAGCAACGATGCGGGAGGTTGCCTTGTTTCGCTAATTGCAACCTTTTTATTTTATTATGAACGAAACGATTTGCCTTTCAACATTATTTTGGCAGCAAGCGCAGAGGAGGAAGTG
>RDXD01000355.1 GCA_004292575.1 Bacteroidota bacterium | reverse complement strand
GTGGCTTGCACCTGGCTGCACACCAGTGCCAAGCCGGCAAACTTTTCTTTATTGCCCATGCTCACGTCGCCCAGCATTTTCATGGTGGGTATTAGCTTTTCTTGCGCTATGCCAAAGCCGCTCATGGTTTGGCTGGCCTCTATCAGGTCGCTGGTTTCAAAGGGCGTCTTATTGGCCATGTCTTGCACCTGTGGCAAAAAGCTGGCGGCGTTCCTTTCGCCCAGCATCACGCTCAGGCTCGTTTGCATATCCTGCCGGGTGCTGCCAGCCTGCACCAGCCCGGCCAAGCCAGCCCCAGCCATCACCAGCGGGTTGCACACAAGGCCCGCACCAGGTATTTCGTCTATAGCATCACCCGCCCAAGTCTTCATGCGGCTGCCATTCATGGTTTGCAACCGGTTTAGGTTACGCTCCATTTGGTTTATTTGGCTGTTAAACACCCGCAACTAGGCTGTGTTGCTTGGGTGTATCAAGTCGCAGGTGTTGCGCAGCCTTTCCAAACTTGCCCGCAAATCACTTACCCCGCCACCGGTATGGTGCAGGGTTCTATTAAATTCCTTTGCCTTGGCTTGTGCCGCACCAAATGATGCACTAACTTTGTTAAGCGGAGCGCTCACAAGGTCTTGCAACTTCACCAAAAACTCCAGCACATTGCTCATGACTATTGTCCTCTTGATTATCGTATTGGTACTCTTGGGTTGGGCTGCTGCTTACCTGCTGCTCATTCCACTGTCGCCTATCATGTTGGTACTACATGCTTTGCAAAAGGTAAACGAAGGGAAAAAGGAACTCGCTCTACTATACTGTGCTCTTGGTCTTGCCAGCTTCGGCGCCGTGCTATACATCATTTTCGGCTAGTCACTTTTAATTGGCCGCCGCTTCCTGAAAGGTTTGGGTTCTCTTAAAGCTATCTACCTGCTGTGTTACGGTTCCTCTAAATCCCTCGTTGTTCGCACGTGTGTATGGTACATCGGTATAGAATCGGATGGTATCGGCGCTGTTGGTGTATCGAATGCTGCGCCGCAGGCGCCCTGTCATTACCAGCAGTGCCCGCCCCTTGCGGTTTCGGCCTTTTTTTCCCCATTTGTTAACTTTTCGGCTTGGCCACGGCTGTGTAGTGTTGCCTATCCAGTTTTGCTGTTGAAAACGGTCGAGAAAAAAGTTTTTACCCTCGTTGCCTACTATTTTGGGCAAGCGCCTAATGGTGGCTTGCATTTGCCGGCTAATAGCGTTAAAATCAGGATTTGGCATTTTAAAAAAAAAGGTTTTACATTTGTACTGTTAACCACGGATTGCGATCCGGGTGCTCCCCCGCCAATAATATGGCGGGGACTTTTTTTTATACAACGACTTCGTGAATGTTGTTTGCCTTATCCAGTATCAATAGTCGCTTTATTTTTTTTGAAAGTTTCGGACTTTCTTTAATAGAATTAAGAGCTGCTTTTTTTACTCTTTCTATGTCAACTTTGTTCTTTAGCTTGAGTATCACATGGTCGCTTTGTTCTATACCTGAATGCAGCATTCGTGATACATAGCCAAACTTAAACCTGTGTTCGTAGCTTTCCATTTCCCAAAACTTGCCAGCCATGTTAAAATCGGGCTGCTTTCCGGGTATGGGTGCTTTAGCGTAGAAATAGTTGTATCGCCAGTCCTTTCTACCCACCTGAAATTCGGGGTTGATAAATACATCGGTATTGAAATGGTTGGCCAAAGCATCGGCTACCTCTGTGCGCTGAAAATACTCGGTAATGTAGCGGCGGTCTTTGGCAAACTTTTTTTCATTTTTTGCCATGCCGCTTTCATAAACACTGCCTTTGCCGGGGCGCAAGTTGTCTTTTTTAAAATTGGCATCGCCAAAACTCAACACGCTTTGCGGCAGGTCTTTAAAATACGGGTGGCCGGGCGGGAATGCCAAGCCGCTTACACCGACATTGGTTTTAAACATGGGCTGCAAAACGGGCAGCGCATAGCCTGTGGTTATGGGCCCGCTTCGCAATTGGCGCAACCTTGTTCTACACCCCCAATGGTTGGGTGGGTAGTATGTGCTGAGCATGGGGTCGCTTATGTGTACGATGACATTGTGCAGCGGGCGACATATATCTGATGTGGCTTGGTCTAGCACTACATCAAATTGCAGGTAGGGAAAGTCGTCTTTGTCGGTTTGAAAGCGCACCCAATCGGCGGCTTGCTGGGCGCTGGCCACCGCCAATTCATATTCGGCCCGCAGCCATTGGTTTACATGTTGGTCGTTTATTTTCCAGGCTGCTTTTTTAAACTGATCCCAGCTGCGGAGCTTTCCATCTTCACCAATTAATGCCTGACTTAATGCCCGCAACTGGCTATGATTTTTTGCTGCACTAAAATGCCAAACGCTACTACTCAGTTTCTGAAGCATCAGGGCATCCGGGGTGTCGTAACCAATGCTTTTACCTACGTTGGCCAACTGCTTTCCAAAGCCTTTCTCAACGCCCCCTGTGAGCCTTTTGGCAAACTCGCTTACCACTGTTTTATTGATGCCATCTGCTGGCATGCCTTTATCTGTGTACACTTGCCGCACCATGGCGGTAAGCGTATTGGCCATGTCGGTCATCCAATCGTTGGGGGCGGCAAGCGGCGGAAGGTGGCCAGTATGGCAGCCGCAGTGGGCATATAGCTTATTTAGTTGGCCTTCAATATCGGCATGGTTAAAACCCGGAAGCCCACGCAGCTGGTGAATCAGTCTTTGTGGGCGTGGGCGAAAAAATCGGCCAGTTTTATACGTAAATTATCCCAGCTGCTGAGGTTTGCATTTTCTGGTAAGCTGCCTGGCTGTGGCTTTATTGGTTTTTTCCCCTTGGGTGCAGATGTTTTTTGTGCAGCATCTTGCTGTTGTTGTTCACCGTCAACTGCTTTAGCTTGCTGCATTGCTGTTTTTAGCTCGGCGTAGTTGGCAGGCTTATCTATGCCGTAGGTATCGTACCAGTAGTCGTCGGCAATGGGTACATGGCTGGCCACCACGGCATCAATATTGGCTTTTTGGGTAAGGCTGGCTAGGTCTAGCTCTTTTTCAAACTCGAACCTGCAAGGGCAACCCCAATAATATTTTGAAAAAATTGCTGAAAAACAAACCGCTAGTAAGCGCACAACTCCACTTTATTCTTTTAAAATGAAGAATAAAGCAAAATGAAAAACAAAATTAAAGACCTTAACGACCACCTTTTTGCGCAGCTAGAGTGCCTAAGCGATGATGAAATGAGCGACGAAAAGCTGGAGTTTGAACCGAGCGCGCCAAGGCCGTGGCAGGCATTGCCAACAACATTATAAATAGGGTACATGTAAAAATTAAGGCCTGAAAATTGATGCGTCGCGGCGATGTGAGCAAAGAAGATTTGCCAAAAATGATAACAGAATAGGTATTGCAAACGGGGCTGTTATGCTCGCCTTGTGTATAAGGTGAGCAGGTATTAAGACATTGATTAGTAAAGGCTTAAAAAACTTAAATCCATAGCAAGGACACTGGCCTTAAAGGCGCTAAACAAACAATATGAGTATGCGTGCAATGGGTATGTGCAAAAACTTAGCAATATACAAAAGCTTGATTTTGACGGCTGG
>RDXD01000354.1 GCA_004292575.1 Bacteroidota bacterium | reverse complement strand
GCGGGTATCTGTATTGGCATTGCCAGGTGTGGCATACTGTGGTGTACCGCTGCTCCACGATGTATTGTTTCTGGCGTCGGTAGCTATGCTAAAACTAGCAGCGGCGGGTGCCACTACGGTGCTGTTAACAGGTGCGGTGGTTACGTTTAGTTGTGTAGCAACTCTGCTGTTTCCTATGCCTTGCCCAACATCTCCGCCAACATCAGCAGTGCCGCCGCTGTTCACCAGGTTTGGAACGCCATTGGCATTTAGGCCACCAGTTATTCTTCCATTGGCATCTATCTGACTAGCCAATACATTTTCATCCCCTTCTCTGGCATCGGGGCAGCCGTCGTTGTCGCTGTCGTTGTCTAAAGCGTCTATAAGACCATCGCCATCAGTGTCACAAGGGCTTGAAAAGTTAGCACCAAAATTAAAGTTTGCATAATCTTCAGCAACCGTGTAATCAAATGAAATGCTTGAGTAAGTACCCGTCATCTGAACAATTGCAAGCCCTTCAGTTCCAGTTATTTGTGTAGCCGAATTTTGAACAACATTGCTTGACCATACTACTGTTACCGGGTTACTAAAATTAATAGGAACAGAAACACCCTGCGGCCCAAGAACACCAGCACCAATTGAGGTGAATACTAAAACTGGATTTAATACTGGGGAAGAGAATGTTAAAGTATTATTGGTTACCAATATGTTTTTGATGGTTGGGTTATTGCTTGGCACATTATAAATACTTGGTATAAGAGATTGCCTATCAAGGGAAGTGGTAGTCAATATAGGCGAACTCGATGTATAGGTGTAATTTATACCATTAATTGTACCCGTAGCTGTATTGCCACTAACTGTAGGAGGATTTGACCAAAAGAAATTATTGGTGGTGCATTCGTCTGTATCCAAAATACCATCATTGTCATCGTCTAAATCGCAACTGTTGGCAATTCCATCGCTATCGGTATCGGGATTGCTAGGGCCCGGCGTACAACTTTGGAGGAGCGTTGCACTGCGCACCTCACGAATACATTCGTTATTGATTTGGGTAACTACCACAAAGTACTGCTTACCAAATAGGCCCGTACTGTTGCTGATGTTTAGCGTTGAAGTTGTTACATTGGTATATACACCTGTATTGGTTAACTGTGTACCACCTAGCGCCACAGTAGGTGCATCTATCCAGCGGGTATCTGTATTGGCATTGCCAGGTGTGGCATACTGTGGTGTACCGCTGCTCCACGATGTATTGTTTCTGGCGTCGGTAGCTATGCTAAAACTAGCCGCCGCAGGTGCCACTACGGTGCTGTTAACAGGTGCGGTGGTTACGGTAAGTGTGGTAGCAATCTGGCTGCTACCAATTGTTTGCCCGCCACCAGCACTAAGCGGTATACCCGTGGCTGAGACACCACCGGTAAGCCGACCACTGCTGATGTTTGCGGTGGTGAAAGCAGCACCACCTTCAATGGCATCGGGGCAGCCGTCGTTGTCGCTATCGGTGTCAAGGCTATTTACAATGCCATCACCATCAGTATCAAGACAAGCTGTACCAACAGTCCCTGTGTAGCTGGTGGTCAAACCGTATTTGACCTCCAAATAAGAACCAACCTGATCTAGCTCGGCAGCGGTGAGGACACGGTTGTAAATGATGACTTCTGCAATATCGCCATTGAGTGGATTTGCACCCAGAGAATTAGCACCACCTGCGATGGTAAGCGCGCCACCAGCACTGTAGGCTGCAGCAGCCACCCCTCGGCTAGCTCCGTTAATAAACATCTCCCAGTTGGTTGCCGAACTATTGACGGTAAACAATTGCACACCCGAGTTAGGCATTGCGGTATAGGTTTCAATACGAGAACTCCGGAAAAGCGCTGGATAAGCAAGGCCGTCACCACTCCAACGCCACCATTGATCCCCCGATTGAGATTGAACCAGGTTGTAAGCATTGTCATTGTTGATGTTTGCTACGATGAAAGTTGTGGTGGCAGAGGGGAATTGGGCTGATAGGTTTGCCGTTGTAAAGACGGGAGCGTCGTTGAAGCGTACCACTGGCCTTCCGCCGAGTGCGTTGGTCTGGTAAGTGGGTGTGCCTGCCGATGAAGTGGCATTGTTGCCATTACCGGATACATCATTCCATGTGTTTACCGTGGCGCCGTTGCTTAAACCTGTTATTTGCGATGCATCAAGGTGAAGCCTGAGGCCGGAGGAGACAGGTATTGTCAGATTTCCCTGAGGAGAAACACTGGACAAGATACTGAAGGGCAATGCCTGTTTGGCAATTGAAGGACCCTCATAGCTCACGGAGAAATCGCGGCCCCCCCCCCCCTGGAAATAAAGAACTGACAAGCTATGCCAGCCCGCAGTAAGCGTAATGGTACCGAACCTTTCAGTAGCTCCCTGAAGGAAATCATTAGCCACCACTTGGGTGTTATTGATTGAGAGGGTTGAACCATCGTCGGAAGTGGTATAAAAAGTATATGAACCCGGCGTCGTAATATTGATGAAACCCGAATAGCGGATGCCATAATCGCCTGCATCCCCAGGATCTGCCGAGTTTTGGAGCGCAGCGGCATCAAAATTGGATACCAAACCCGTTGCCAAAGCGCCAGTGGTTGGTATTTGAGTGACAGAGGTGAAAGCACCATCATAGAAGGCGTAGTTGAGCTGTTGGTTTGCCGGTACGGTGGTGCCACAACCCTCATCTGTATCCAAAATCCCGTCATTGTCATCGTCTAAATCGCAGACATCCCCAATAAGATCGCCATCGGTATCGGTGCCACCACCGGTAACTGTGATCGTGCCTGTTGCGGACAGGTTGCAACCGCCACCTGTCAATGGGATGCTGTAATTGAATGTGCCAGAAGAGGTAGGTGTACCCGATATGGTGATGTTATTGCTAGACCAAGCTGCTGTAACACCAGCAGGAAGTCCAGTGGGGGTTCCAATTCCAGTGGCGCCAGTTGTGGTGTGAGTAATCGCAGCTAAGGGAGTTCCTGCGCATAAGGAAGGCGAAGACGAGGCAGCCGATACGCTGCAAGAATTGATGCCAAAGTTGGCTCCGGTAATGTTGACTGTGCCAACTGGCATGGCCAGAATGCCATCGGCGGAGCCATCGCTGCCAGATGTGCTAAGGCTCTCGCCCGTGTTGAGCCAGCCGCTTGGGAGGCTGGGGGCAGGAGCTGGGCTACCATCTGCAACGGTAGCGGTACTCAACCGGATGGTGTAGGAGGAATTTGGAACAGCACCACCAATGAGGTATCTACCATCTGCCAACACTAGGTCCGAATTGACTACCAAGCCCGAAGCATTGACAAGGTAGGCGCGGAGCGTGCCACCTACATTGGTGCCAGTGCCGTTTACACTATTGTCTGCCATACCGTTGGCATCGTTGAAAACGTTACCCGCAATGGACAAAGAATTGAACGGATATTTCTCGCCATCCGAAAGGTCTGAGTAACCATCGGCAGTAGGTAATGACCCGAGCTGCGGTATGGAGGGTGTCGCAGATTGGAAATTGTCTATACGGTAGAACCCCCCTTGCTGTCCTAGCCCATAAATACGCGGTATATTTCCTAAACCTGCGATTTGAAGTGCGTTTGCAGGCGAGCCACCATAAGGAACCTGGCTGTTAACGTTGGTTACTACTGCAGCTGGACCTGAAGGGTTGGTTGCATTTGCGATGGACTGTAGCACTAGGAAATTGTTGGAGCTGATGACAGTTGAAGTTACCAACAACCCATCCGATGGGCGAATCGCAAAGTCACCGCCAACAAACGAACCATTCGCCGTGTGGTCAAAATTGCTATACTGTTCGATGGTGGGAGAACTCAAACCTGTGCCAGCGGCATTTAGCCTAAATATAACAAGATTGTCCGTTTCCTGACCTCCGGTGTAGTAATTACCATTGTAAATCGCAGCGCGGGGGAAATACCCTCCATCAACGTCACCCGCCGTAGGAAAGCTTGCATTCGTTAATGTAGTCACGGTGGACACATTCCACGAACCATTTTCCCACCTTGCGGTCATCAACGTAAAATTGTAGGTTCCAGCTGAAGAGCCATCCTGTGTCCAATTCCAGTAAAACCGACGCGTATCGGGGTTGTAGGCCAATCCGTTTATGCGACTGTTATTCGAAGCATTGAAACCTGTGGTATTGGCATCAAGGTCTAGAATGCCCTGATTTACCGAAAGAGAAGGACTGCCGCTGAGCGCATTTGAGACCCTAATTTCATCAAGGAAGGTGGTAGCAATGTCAGAAGTCTGTCGGCGAATGGCATAAATAAAATCATCAGTGGTGATAACGGTCTGGCCAGAACCGGTGGAAACTTCGAGTTCCCTGATGAAGGGATCCCAAGTGATTGAACCTCCGCTGATCCACCTGATGCGGTATTGGGTAAAAGAGAGGGTATTGGTAAAGTTAACATCGACCCGGTTGCCAGCACCACTGCCCGTCGAGGTCATTTGTGAACCGACACTCGTCCAGGTAGAACCATCGTTGGAGCCTTGCACCTGATAGACCACCCCGTTTCTCATGAATGAGGTGTTGATATCCTGCCGAAAACGAAATGACGTCGCTACCGCGGCCGAATTAAAGGTGAATCTGAATATGTCTCTTTGAACCGTGAAGTTTTGATTGTTGGCAAAGTAAAATTGGTTATTATCATTGCCATTTATCACGTCAGCAATATTGCCACCCCCAGTTGTAAGATCGGAAGCTATACTGGTGACGGTTTGTGCATAAGCCTGTTGAATACTAATTGCCGATAAAATTGTGCAAATCAGGACC
>RDXD01000353.1 GCA_004292575.1 Bacteroidota bacterium | reverse complement strand
CCAAATGTTTTTGTACAGCCGTAGGCCTATTGCTGGCCCTAGCTGTAACTGCCCAACCAAAATTTACCTTAAACGGCTTTATTCGCGACTCCTTATCGGGCGAAAGCCTTACCGGAGCCAACCTTAGTTTGGGCAACGATGCCCGCGGGGCCACTTCTAACAGCTATGGGTTTTACAGCCTTACCTTGGTTCAAAAAACCTGGTACATCACCGCCTCGTACGTAGGTTACGCCCCCAAAACCATTGCCGTAGCACTCGATAGCAGTTTTACCTACAATTTTGATTTGGTACCCGCCAACTACGCCAGTACCAATGTGGTGGTTACGGGCCGCCGCCGCGATGACAACGTAAAACAAGCGCAAATGGGCCGCATAGACCTGAGCATGGAACGCATAAAGCAAATACCAGCCCTGCTGGGCGAGGTAGATCCGCTGAAAGCCCTACAGTTTTTGCCGGGGGTGCGCAATGCCGGCGAGGGCAACGCAGGCATTTATGTGCGTGGCGGCGGACCCGATCAAAACCTGATTATGCTGGACGACGCCGTGGTGTACAACAGTGGCCACCTGTTTGGCTTTTTTAGCGTGTTTAATGGCGATGCCATAAAAAATGTAAGCCTTATAAAAGGCGGCATGCCATCGCAGTACGGCGGGCGCCTGAGCAGCGTGGTAGATGTAACCATGAAAGACGGCAACAACCAAACCCTGCAAACAGAAGGCGGTATTGGACTACTGGCCAGCCGCTTTAGCGTGCAGGGCCCCGTACAAAAAGGTAAGTCTAGCTTTTTGGTGGCCGGGCGCCGCACTTATATCGATGCGCTGGCCAGCCCATTCCTGCGAAAAGGCAATTTGGCCGGCAGCGGTTACTACTTTTACGATCTCAACACCAAAATGAACTTTCAGCTGGGGCCCAAAGACCGACTGTACCTGAGTGGTTACTTTGGCCGCGATGTGTTTGATTTTAAAAACAAAGAACGCGCCTTTAACACCAGCATACCCTGGGGCAACACCACCGCCACCGTACGTTGGAACCACGTGTTTAACCGCCGCCTTTTTAGCAACACTACCTTGGTGTACAACGATTACAAGTTTAAGTTTGATGCCAGCCAGTACGACTTTCGGTTTATACTCAGCAGCGGCATTCGCGATTTAAACGCCAAAGTGGATTTCGATTACTTCCTTAGCCCCGAGCATAAAATAAAGTATGGCGCCCAATACACCTTTCACACCTTTTTGCCCAACCAACTGAGTGGCAACCAAGGCAGCACCAGCTTCGAACCCCGAAACACTGGCAAAAAATATGCCCGTGAGTACGCTTTTTATGTGCAAGATGACTGGGAGGTGAACGAGCGGCTAAAAGTAAACGCCGGCCTTAGGTTCAGCGGCTTTACCCAAGTGGGGCGCCACACACGCTACATTAACGATGCTTTGGGCAACCCCATGGATAGCGTAGTGTATGGCAGGGGCCAAACCGTAAAAGACTACAATGGCCTTGAACCCCGCCTTACCATCCGCTACAGCCTTACCGATGCTGCCAGCATAAAAGGCGCGGTTACCCGCAACCTTCAATACATACACTTGGCCACCAACAGCGGCACCACCTTACCCACCGATTTGTGGGTGCCAAGTACTTACCGCACACAGCCGCAGCTGGGCTGGCAGTACGCCGTGGGGTACTTTCAAAACTTTAGCAACAACACCTGGGAAACCAGCGTGGAGCTGTACTACAAAACCATGAGCAATCAAATAGAATATCGCGAGGGCTACACCCCCAGCCTTAGCGACCCCGAGGAAGACTTTGTATATGGTAAAGGTTGGAGCTATGGTGCCGAATTTTTCATTAACAAAACCCGCGGCCGACTAACCGGCTGGATTGGCTACACTCTAAGCTGGACATGGCGGCAGTTTGACGAGCTCAATTTTGGCAACAAATTCCCCACCAAATACGACCGCCGGCACGATTTGAGCATTGTGGCCGCATACGACCTAAGCGCCAAGTGGAAGCTGGGTGGCGATTTTGTGTTTGGCACCGGCAATGCTACTACCTACCCCGAGCGGTTTTATGTAATAAATGGTGTGCTAACCCAGGAATTTAGCAAAATAAATGCTTACCGCTTGCCCAGCTACCACCGTCTCGATCTTTCGGCCACCTATACCCCAAAGCCCAAAAGCACAAAGCGCTTCAAAACCTCGTGGGTATTTGGCATTTACAATACTTACAGCCGCCTCAATCCGTATTTCATCTACTTCGATCAGGAAGGCGACCCCTTGGCCGGCACCCAAAAAATTACCGCACTAAAAGTATCGCTGTTCCCCATTTTACCCAGCGCCACCTGGAATTTTAAATTTTAGAACCCCTTATCTTGCACAGCATTGATAGATTCGGTTGAACTGTATTTTTTTTATTTTAATTTTTACCAATATGGCTGTAAAAACCATGGCCCAAATGACGGCCAACAACGAAGTGCCTGACGTATTGTTTTGGGTAGGCTGTGCTGGCAGCTTTGACCAGCGTGCCCAAAAAGTAACGCGGGCCTTTGCCAAAATACTAGACGCAGCCAACATCAGCTACGCCATTTTGGGAGCTGAGGAAGCCTGTACCGGTGACCCCGCACGCCGAGCCGGCAACGAGTTTCTGTTTCAAATGATGGCGTACCAAAACATTCAAACCCTGAATGGATACGGCATTAAAAAAATTGTAACCACCTGCCCGCACTGCTTTAATACGCTAAAAAATGAGTACCCCGAGTTGGGCGGTCACTACGAGGTAATGCACCATACTACCCTGCTGCAAGGGCTTATAAACGATGGCAAAATAACCCTACAGGGCGGTGGCAGTTTTAAGGGCAAAAAAATTACCTACCACGACAGTTGCTACCTTGGCCGCAGCAATGGCATTTACGAAGCGCCACGAGCGGTTTTGGAAGCACTTGATGTGGAATTGGTAGAAATGAAACGCTGCCGCAGCAATGGCCTTTGCTGTGGTGCGGGCGGTGCACAAATGTTTAAAGAAGAAGAAAAAGGCGATACGCGTGTAAACTGGGAGCGCACCAACGATGTACTAGCATCTGGCGCCCAAATTGTGGCGGCTGCCTGCCCCTTTTGCAACACCATGCTTACCGATGGCATTACCATGAAAGAGAAAAAAGACAGTGTTCAGGTAATGGACGTGGCGGAGTTGGTGGCGGAACGATTGTAACACTAAAAACGCAAAAATGAACAAATCGTTTGAACAAATTTGGACACAACTCAGGGCAAAGAAAACGCAGTATCATACCTTTCTTGAAGGCCTAAAAATCGAAAAATTGAGGGGCATCGACAGCTTATCAGTTCGGTTTGATTTTCCTGTTACTGTCATCGCGGGTGCCAATGCCACCGGCAAATCGACCCTGCTTTTTGCATGTGCTTGCGCTTACAAGGTTCCCGAGGCGGGCATTAAAGATTACGTACCCACTACCCTATTTCCAAACCTAGTAATATTTGGAAACGACAAATTATCAGATTCGGATATGGGTGGAAAAGGCCCGCAACCCAGCAGGGCCATTTATTTTAGAACACTTGCAAATCTTACAAGTCCATCAGAAGTGCGTAGTGTTTTGCAAATAGGCAAAGGCAAGCAAGAGGCCGCCACCCTCACCAGCGATTTAATCGCCTTTGCCATGCGTATTCTTCCGCTTCGTTACAAAGAAGTTTCGGTGATAAGTAAAGGGGATAAAAACCTGCTTTTTGCCGTTAGGGACCTCAACGATGGCGGCGAACAGTATTCAGAATTTCACATGAGTGCTGGTGAAAGGGCAATTCTGCGCATTTCGAAAGAAATTAGCAGACTCAAGAACGCCCTAGTGCTTATTGATGAAATTGAAGCGGGCATGCGCCCCTACACACAACAACAACTGATGCTGGAGTTGCAACGAATAGCGTTGCGAAACGACCTGCAAATTATTGTTACCAGTCATAGCCCTGTAATTATTGATTCGGTACCCTTAGAAGCAAGAGTTTTCTTGGAACGCAGCGACAATACGGTAAAAGTGATGCCGGCTTACAAAGCCATTATTCAAAAAGCACTTTATGGCCAGAGCATCGAAAAATTAAACATTTTGTGCGAAGATGACGTGGGCGAGAGTTTTTTGCTGGGCATAATGGATGTGCTTAACCCAAGGCTCAACATGGTGCCAGATGATATTGTGGTGGGTCGCGATACAGGGAAAAGCAGTTTTCCGGAGCACATTCGGGCACTGGGAAAATTTAACCAGTTGATGAATTTTGTCTTTGTGCTTGATGGTGATGCCGTGGGAATGGAAAACTTGCTGAAGCAGGCTGGTCAAGCGTTTGGCGCTACCCTTCAGCCCCTGTTTATTCCTGGTCAAGTGCCTGAAGATTGGGCATGGCAAACTTTAGAGCAGGCAACAGAAAGTTACGCGCTGCTACTGGGTATCTCTACCAATGCGCTTACTGACCTGATGGCTAAAATTAATCATCAATACAACAATGCCTCAGATAAGCCAGCCAATATTATCAAAAACAAATTTTCTTCATTTTCCGATAGGCTCAAAAGAACGACAACTGAGGTAATGCGTCTGGTTTCCCGCACAGAGTGCGAAAAAGGTGAAGGCGACATAAAAGTCTTTACTGACGAACTGGAAAGCCAAATTCGCGCTTGGCAGGCCCGAAAGTAAACCCCTATCCTGCGCCTCCTGGTTATAGATGGTGTTCGAATTATACCCAGTTGCTACCTTTACCCCCATGTCCAAAATTCTGATTATAGACGACGAGCGTGCCATACGCAACACCCTGAGCGAAATTTTGCAGTTTGAAGGCTACACCGTGGTGCTGGCCGAAAA
>RDXD01000352.1 GCA_004292575.1 Bacteroidota bacterium | reverse complement strand
ATATTTCACATTTGCGGAAGTTAGGACAAGTTTAGCAGGCCTGTATTTCTCTTGTTGCGTCATTACCGCTGTCTTTGTGGCTCATTTCAATGCTTTAATACAAGCCAATCATATTTTTTTGCCCCAAGGGTATCGCTTGCACGCTTGTTACCCAAATAGGTCCTTTCGTTAAGTAGGGACTTCCATCCCTTTTTGGCATTTTTGTGGTCTCATACAAAAGTGTTAAAAATTGTAAAAATCTGTTACTTTTACCGCCGTCTAACCACGTCACACCCACGTGAAGCTAAATGCGAAACAGTAGTTTGCTACTTAGTTTCCCCCCCATTTTGCTTTAACCAGCACCCCCTTTCCAACCCTTCATCAAAACGATATCTTTCAAAAACTGTATGGCATCTCTTGATTTTAACTCGGTTGTAAAAATTGCTAGAATGGTAGCATTGGCATTGGTAGTATTCGTTTTGGCCTTTAAGTATGTGAAAATAGTGGCCTATCGCACTCGCCGCAACGAAAAGATTCCGATTCACCTGTTTGTCAATTTTCATCAAATTGAGGTCTATGGCACAGACTCTCCCGCCCGGCGCCGATTTATGGAGCAGTGCAACCGTCTTACCACTTACCTCTGGCTGAGCATTGTTATCTTCCTGTTTTTTTTGGCGCTGCCATACATCAAAGGCATGCTTATTAACTAGATGGTTTTGGCAAGATGGGCTTGCTAAGCTTTACGGTACCCAATGACAACGACGCCGGTAGAATTTTTGCAGCACCGCCATATTGATAAAGCCCGCTGGGATGCTTGCGTTGCCAACGCAGCCAACAGCTTGTTGTATGCTACTAGCACTTATCTTGATGCCATGAGCCCCGGGTGGCACGCGCTTATCCAAGGCCATTATGAAGCTGTTATGCCCGTAACCTGGCGTTCAAAACTGGGCGTAAGCTATCTTTGCCAACCCGCTTTTACCCAGCAGTTGGGCGTGTTTTCCAAATCCGCTAATCCGCCTCAACCACTCCTCGAAAGGTTTTTGTTGGCCATTTCGCACCGTTATCCACTCACCGAAATCTTTTTGAACCATCAAAACCAGGTGCCCAACGCCTGCAGCACCCACAACAATTTTGTGCTTAATTTAAGCGCTTCATACACTCAAACGGCCGGTTCGTACAAGTCCGATCTTCAAAAAAACCTGGCCAGGGCCCAAAAGTTCAATCTGCAATACCTTGTCAGCCAAGCGGTAGAAGAAGCGCTAGAGCTCTACCAACAAACCTATGGGCAGCGCATGCGCATACGTCCGCAAGATTATCGGGCGTTTACCCAGCTTTGCACCAATTTGGCCACCCAGCAGCAGGCCTTTGTGCGCAAGGTGCAGCTACCTTCGGGCGAGTTGCTGGCCATTGGGCTTTTTTTAACCGATGGGCGGCGCATTTACAACATAGCCAGCACCACCTTGCCCAATGGCCGCACCCTCGAAGCCAACCATGTATTGTTCGATCGGTTAATTCACGAGTTTTCCGGGCAGCCACTGCTGCTGGACTTCGAGGGCAGCGATTTGCCAGGCGTAGCCCGGTTTTATCAAAAATTTGGTGCCGAAAATCAGCCTTATTTTTTTTGGAAAAGCAACCGCCTGCCAGCCGTTATGCGCTGGTGGAAGCGCTAATGCGCTGTAGCAATATTTGCTCTGCCAGCAGCAAATCCACCGGCTGCGTTATTTTAATGTTGGTTTCTTCGCCTTCCATAATGTGCAGCCCTATGCCATAAGCTTCCACCACGCTGGCCTCGTCGGTAAATTTTTCTTTAAATTCAATGTGTTTCATGGCCGGCAGCAGCAGTTTGCTGTGAAAAGTTTGTGGCGTCTGTATCATACGCACACTGGTGCGGTCCACAGCCTCAAAGCCCGCTGCGGTATGCAGGCGCACACTGTCTTTTGCCGTTACCGCAGGTATAGCACTGCCATTTAGCAGCGCACTATCAAAGCAGTATCTAATCAATTGCTGGCTCACCAGGCAGCGCACCCCATCGTGCACAAAAATGATGCTTTCAGCCTCAATCATATTTACGCCATTGCGCACACTGTGAAAACGGGTTTCGCCACCCGTAGTAAACAGCACCCGTTCCGCGTCAAAATACGCATCCACAATTTCCCGTCCCTTGGCTATATGTTCCTCTGGCAACACCAAAATCACGGTTAGGTCGTCAAAAGCTTCCAAAAAAGCACGCAGCGTGTAGTAAAGCACCGGCTTGCCCAGCAGCAGCATAAATTGTTTTGGCAGTTCGCTATTCATTCTTTTACCAATGCCACCAGCCACTATCACCGCATATTTTTTCATCCCCATTCAATAATTTTTGGCAAATTAATTGTTACGGTAATATGAAATGGCAATCCATATTAATCATTTGCTAACTTTCGGCCCATAATGCCCACAAATGCCCAATTTTCTTAGAAGCCGGTCCTCAGTGCAAACCCAAGGCCTCGGTCCCGCTTTTCATTTCAAGTCCTCAGCACCTGCTCCGCAGGATGCTTCCGGGCTTTCCATTTCAATCGGGGCTAAAATCTGTACCGCAGTGCTACTATTAATCGGCTCCGCGTGCCAGCGTCCTGCGCCCGCGGCCAGCGACGTAGCCATGGCACTGCAAAACCTGAGCGAGCTGGCCACCGTAGAGTACACGGTTACCAAGGTGGTGGCCGCCAATGATGATGTAGATTGGTATAAACTGGGCGAGCGCAAAGTGTTAATCACCTGCCAAGCCACCATTAAAGCGGGCATCAATCTCAAAGAAATAGATGCGGCCCAAGTGGTCATTAATGAACGCAGCATTAGCCTCCGCCTGCCGCCGCCCAAAATACTTTCGGTAAACCTACCCCCGGAAAACATAAAAGTGGCTTGGCAGCAAGTGGGCTTTTTAAGAGGCAGCTTTACCGCCACCGAAACCAATGCCCTTATGGTGCAGGCCGAACAGCAAATGTGGAACGCCGGCAATATTGTGGGCATTGATGAACAAGCAAAAGTAAACACCCAAAGCGCCGTGGGGCAGCTGCTACGCCAGTTAGGCTTTACTCAAATAAACATCACCTTCGATGCGCCCCAAGTTCAACGTTAGTGGGCATTTTCACGCCTTAACCCAAGCCAAAAATCATGCTTAAAAAAATAGGAAATAGGCTATACCAGCTTCTTAAACGTCCACTGGTGCTGCTGCTATTGGCGTTGGCAGCGTGGTGGTTATTGCAGCGCAGCACGCTTTTTCCAAATATGGCGGCATGGTTTAAGCAAAAGCCGCTACTTATACAAAACACCCCGCTGGTGGTAACGCAAATAAAGCAAATTGCCGAGCTTCACACGGTGCAGTTGTATGCCGAGGTGGTGGTAGATTCTACTTACACCAACAGTGCCGGCGTAGCCAACCAAGCCCTGCGCAGGGTGGGGATGCCCTGGCTGCCCTTAAGCGAACAAAGCACCATTGTTATCATAGCCAAGGGCAAAGTGCGGGCCGGCATTAATTTGGCCGCACTGGCCGATAGCAATGTAGTGGTGGTTAAAGACTCGGTAGCCATCAATTTGCCAGCCGCAAAAATCTTTGAGGTGGTTATAAACCCATCCGACTTTGAAACGTTTATTGAA
>RDXD01000351.1 GCA_004292575.1 Bacteroidota bacterium | reverse complement strand
AATTACCGTCATGTAAAGCGCATCAAGCGGCGGATAATCATCAATATATATATAGCCAACGGTGCCTACAACCGTAAGACTGCCCAGCAGCATCAGCGGCACCAAAAATTTTTTGAATAATAGCCAATAGGTAAGTTTTTGCATCAGCCTTTTTGCAATGAAGAATAAAAAGGAAAACTTCACCTTTCCTCAGCGGTAAAAATAACATTACTCTACTTCTTAAAATATGATTTTTTATACGTTTTGGTAATTGCAGGCCTTTTTGTTTCCAGTAGGCCAGCCGCAAAGATTGCCGCTTTTCTATCTGCATCCACAGTAAATACGGTTTTGCTGGCATTGGAAGGCAGCCTGATGCGGCCCCACCTAGGGGTAATGGTAACAGAAGCCGAAATCGGAAAACTGCTTGCTGAACAAAACAGCCACAAGAATTTTGTTCCCGCAAGCATTACCAAACTGCCGAGGATGTATGCCGGGCTAAAATACCTGCCCGATACGTTAATCGCCCTCAGGTATGATGATGGAGGCGATACCATTTATGCGCAACCAACCGGAGATTTAAACCTTCTGGTAAGCGCGTATCATTCCCCCAGTATTATTAGGTTGACCAATGGCAGTTAAAAACCAGGTGGTGAGTGCTACCACTAACTGGCAAGCCGAACACTATGGCCGCGGCTGGACCTAGAGCGATAGTCAGGCTAGTTACCAAATAGGCGCCAAAATGCAGAAAAGTAGGCGCTTGATGCTTTCAAGTGTCCATTCGTTAACTCTATTACAGTTACAGCTTTCAGCATTTTATATAAGTTGGCAGCCGTTAGCTTATGGTTAGCTACGTATGCATTATATTAGATGCTATGAAGGCAAAAAAATAACGGGTAGGCACTCAAAACCGTCATATGCGTAGCTACCGGCATTCCTGGGTCTAGTGGGCCTGTTACTACAATACAATCTCCGGTTTCTTTTCACGATACTCTTGTTGGAATACAATAGTCTGTGTAATCCTTGCATTTACTAAATGATTGTTCTCTTTCCCCGGAAGCCAGTTTCCTCCAGCCGAAATTAGCCGCATGGCTTCTTTTGAAAGGGATATATGTGGTGATTCAACCACTTTTATATCGGTCAGTTTCCCAGTAGTGGTCACCACAAATTGTAAAACAACTTTGCCTTCTATTTGCAGCGCAGAAGCTTCATTTGGATACATGAGATTCCTTAGCAGGTAGCGGGTCCATGCTTCATTTCCACCTGGGTAGGCGGGTGGCTGTTCCATTTTAGTAAATACCTTGTCGTAAGAATTTTGCTGACTACCGGTAGTCAATTGGTCTTGTTTGGTGAAAATTTCAACCGCGCCATTTTTTCCTTTGTCTCCATATTTATCGTTAGCGGATTGATTTTTCAGAACATTAATTGATTCCACACCAGACGAGATAATAGTTGACGCTTCTTTTACAGTAATAATTTTTCCATTTAGTACATAAAGGGGTTGATTTTCTGACGCTTTACCTAGAATTACATTTGGGGATGTTGATTCGGCTTTTGGCTTATTACTATACCCCGTAACCACGACTTCTTTGAGTGCCTCACTATCTATTGTTGGTGGGTTAGTAAGGGGAGCTTTAGGGGTTATTTTAATCACGCCATTTTTCCCCTTTTCGCCATAAGTAGCAATGGCTTTTTCACCTTTTAAAACTTCAATGGATTGGATATTATTGGGGTTAATCTGATCTAACTGTTCTGAAGAAATAACAAGTTCGGCATAGACGAGTAAGGGTTCTTTCCCTTTTTCGAATGTAAGTGACGACGTATTCTTTTCCAATAAGTTTGGCCGGTCGGCAGGTGGGGTAGGTGGTGCTGGCGGTGGCGGAACCGGATAGCCACTTTTGATGGCGCCATCCACCGGCATTTTGCGCACTTTTCCATTTTTCAGTTCGATGGTTACAATAGATTCGCCATTTACGGTATTAACCCTAATGGACTTAATACTGTCTGGCAGACTGGCTTTTTGAGGAGGTGGCGGCGGCGGCGGTGGTGGCGCCTTTTGGGCCATACCCTTTTCTATGGTAAGCATCAGCACAAGGCTGAGGGCAGCCATGGCCACTAAAGCTGTAATGCGGCGCAGATAGCTAAACTGCGGCTTTTTGGAAGTTGTAATCATTTTGAGTCTTCTTTTTAAATGTGAGGAGAAAAACGGATTGGTAAGGGGGGATAGGTGACCCGCGTTTATGGTTTGTAAAATCATTTCGGCAAAAGCAGTACCGTTGTTGGCTTCAATGGCGTTTCTGTCGGCTAAAAATTCGTGTATCACATACAGTTCTTTACGGATAAGCCAAAAGAAGGGATTGAACCAGCACAGCACCAACAGCAATTCAACAAACAGCTTATCAGCCGAATGCTTTTCACGGATATGGGTTAGTTCGTGCAGCAGCACCCTTTTACCATGCGGGCTGTCGGGGTCCATATTGCTGCGCCAAAACAGCAGGCGGAAAAAGGAGTAAGGTGCCGAAGGGGCATCAGTAATCACTACATCTATATCCTCCCTCGACGATACCTCGCCATTGCGGTAGGGTTTGTAAATGGTAAGGTAAAGCCCCCATGCAAGCCGAACCAACAAAGCAAAGCTAACCAGCCCTGCAGCGGCCCATATAATTTGCTCTGTGGTGATAATGCGCCCTGCTTTGGCTACAATAGTCGCCGGCAGGATTTCAATTACATAAATCAAGCTCTGTGGCTGTTCTGCTGCTACAAGCGGAATTTCTACCAAGGGTACTACTATGCTCAAAAGCATTGCCCCAAGCAGGTAAAACCTATTCCACTGATGAAAGCGCTCGTTGTACAACGCCACCCTATAATACCCGAAGAGTATGCCCGAGCAGAGCATCATTTTGAGCAGGTATAGCAGGATGGGATGCATGGCTTAGTCCTCCTTCTGTTTCATTTGTTGCAACAGCAGTTCCAAATCTTCGATGCTTAGCTGCTTTTGATCGACCAGAAAAGACACCGCGCCTGTGTAGGAACCATTGAAATAATTGTTAACTACCTTGCCAAGGCTCTGTCGGCTGTAGGCGTCGCGGCTTAGGGTAGGCTTGTACAGGTTATTTCGGCCAATGGCTTCGGCGGTTGCAAATCCCTTTTCAATTAAAATTTTCAGAATGGTGGCTACCGTGTTTGAGTGCGGCGTAGGTAAGGGCATTGCTTCTACTACTTCTTTAAGAAATGCCTGTTTCTGCTGCCACAATACCTGCATTACCTGCTCTTCTACCTTGGTAAGTACCTTCTTTTCCTTGTTCATACTACATGTGTTTGCTGCGATTTTCTTTTGGCCAAAATTGTTTCGCTTTGTAAAAATAACTAAACCGTTAGTTTTAAAACTAAAACATTAGTTGTTGTGAAAAATTTAACATCTTGCCACGAAGGAGAGGAGTAGGAGCGAGGACAGTAGTTTGCCAAATAGGAGCCTACTTGCTTAGGCTGGGGTTGATAGGAACCATAACCTTCACATCGTGCCATAGAATCAAAAGTTGGTTGCTTTCAGTAAGGTAAATGGTTACAAAATGAGCGCCGTCTAGAAATGAGGATAAAGCGTACGGTAAGTCTCCGCTTTGAATCGTGTCTCACCA
>RDXD01000411.1 GCA_004292575.1 Bacteroidota bacterium | reverse complement strand
GTACGAACCCATTTGGGCCATTGGCACGGGTAAAACAGCCAGTAGCCAGCAGGCGCAAGATATGCACGCCCATATACGGGCCATGTTGGTTAAACAATACGATGCAAATGTGGCGGCACAAATACCTATACTATATGGGGGAAGCGTAAAAGCCAGCAACGCAAGCGAGCTTTTTGAAAAAAGCGATGTAGATGGCGGTTTGGTTGGCGGTGCCAGCTTGGTAGCCAGCGAGTTTGCGGCCATTATTGCCAGCCTGAAGCACCCTCATTAACGCCAAAGCGCATAGGAAGGCAACAATGCCTTTGCGCTAATCGGTTGCCAGAGGTTTAATTCATCTTCAACACAGTAGATACCTGCACAGCCGTGTACGGTGCCATGTTTGGGTTGGACTGCAACAGCGGTTGCATGGGCAGGCCTTTCTGCTGGGCAACCTCCCAAAGCGACTGACCAGGTAGAATGGTGATTGGAGTGAGTGACCCTCGTGCCTTTTTTCTTTCAATAAACACCAGTTGATTTTCGGCTAAAAGGGACTGCGCAGGTAAGTCGTTGTACCGAATGAGGGTTCCTAAACTAAGGCCATACGTATTAGCCAGCGCCAACAAGCTGGTGGGCTCGGTTACAAACAAAACCCTGCTGCCATTAATGGTAAAAATACCCTGCGGATAAGATTCGCGGGGGGAAACCGAGGGTTGGGAATTTCTACCCGCCTCAGCATTTGATAAATCTAGCATGGGTGCAGACTTAAAGTGAGTAGCCGTCGTGTTTGTTAACTGAGAATCAGGCAACTGTGGCTCTGTAGTCAAGGTACTATCGGCAATACCCTGCAACGCCAACTCGGTTAATGCGTTAAGGTTATAGTTCTCAATGGTTTTAATTAAAATCTCCGCATACCTAGGGTTAGTAGCATAGCCTGCTGCCTTAAGCCCCTTAGCCCAAGCTACATAGTCGGTTAAATCATAAGAAAAAAGGGCCGCATACCGACCGCTATTTCGTAAAAAATCTGAGTGGTCTTTATAAGATTCGTAAACTGTGGCGTAAGCTCTGAAGCATTCCCCCTCTTCATCATCGTTGTGATAGACGGTGGGCCCGGTCCAATTGGATTTACATTTAATGCCAAAGTGATTATTGGAGCGTAAAGCCAGTGGACCTTTTCCAGCTCCAGATTCATGCAAGCCCTGGGCCATGGTAATGGCTGCGGGTACGCCCGTGCGCTGCTGCTCAAGCATGGCCAGCATACGGTATTGCTCAATATAAGCCAGTGGCTCGGGTGCGGGTTTTGTGCCCCCAAACATCCACATCAGCGGATATAGTATAAAATACAACTTCATGTGTTCAATTTTAACTGGTGTGTATGGCCTTACAAACTGATTGTTAAAGGTTATGCGGACTCACTGCACGGATCCTAGTCCCATTTTCAAATCGGACAGCCCATATTTCGCAAGCAAAATTAAAACGGAGTTGCCAGCAAGGATGGTATATACTTTTCCACGTTTGGGATTTTGCAGGGTAAAAATGAATAAACTTATCCACCACAGCGCACTATTCCTGCTTTAGACTTCTGTTCGAGGGAGTCTTCGTAATCGTGGCCTTCCATATCTATACAAATGTTATAAAATTCGGTGGCTTTGATACAGTTTCCACGCTTTTCGTAAATCATCGCAATTTGCAACGCTGCCCGCGCTGCATAGTAGTCGGTACGGTTTCTACCAATCACAATGGTGGCTTGATACGCTTTTATGGCGTCGTCGTCGCGGTTTAAATCGTCGTAAATGCGTGCTACACGGTAAGTAAATTCGAGGCGTTCGGCATCATCGGAAAAATCGGTGTTGGATTTGCCCACCAACAAAGCCAATGCCCGTTGGTGATACCCTCCATCGTTTAGGAGACGGGCTTTCAGCAAAATCGGATTGGGCTCCCTGCCACTTTTTGCTTCCTTTAGCGCCCTTTTATCAGCATCCGACTCTGTGGCTCCTGTGTTTTTCACCTTTTCGATATATTTTCGGTATGCCGCCCTGTTCCCCTGAAGCAAATAAAACCAGGCCAGCTTTAGGTTTACCTCTTTTACGTAAAACTTCCCTTTAAAATGGGCTAAAAATCGCTCAAGGTACTCGCTAGTTTCTGGCGCCTGACGGTACAATTTCGCATAGCCCAACTCAAAATCCCAAAGCGGGGTAATCATGTATTCTGGACTTTTATTACGAGCCTGCACAATGGCTTCGGTAAGTCCGCTCTGCTTATTATTGAGGTACAAATTGGCTGCCATGTAGGTAAACAAATGGTTGTTTACCAAGTCAAGCTGACGCGTTCTTATGAATTCCAGTGCTTCGTTGGGCTGGTTTAGCAGGTAAAACTGGGTGTAGCATTGGTAAAAAATACCTTCGTTCATAAAAAGCAAGGCCCAAGGGTCGCGGCTATTCAAGAATCGGTTCAGGGTTTGCTGGCCCTGCTGCATGGTACCCTTTATGCCCATCATGCTACTTAGCCACTTGTAGTTTTTAGGTATGGTGGAGGCAGCCATTTGCAGAGGCCCAGTTATCATGCAATTGGGCAAAAATGAAGGAAACAGGTTTTGGTTTTTCTTGGCCAATTTAAACGCATCCCGAAAAGCCCAGCCACTGCTCCAGCGGTTTCCAAATTTTACATCTACGGCGGCCCATTGCAACTTTATGATGGCCTGGGTAAATAATGTAAAGGGCGATGAGTCTGGACCTGTGGCCATAAGCGTAAGTCGCTTTTCTTTTGCCGGGGCCCTTAACTTTAACTCAGCTGGATCTTCGTTTAGAAAAAGTGTGAAAAAATCGATGTAATTATCAATAAAGTGCGGAACCAAATTGTTGGGGTCGCGCAGCTTTTCAGCAGTAGTAGCCCGTTGAGCATTGTTCAACTTCAGGCAAATGGCATCTTGATAGGCCTGCTTGCAAGTGGTGTTGAAATCGAAATGCGCCTGCGACAGCAGCAACCCCGAGGTTGACAGTAAGAGAAATGCCGTAAGCAAAATGGGTATGCGCATGCTGGCGCAAAGAAACGGCAGCCACGGTAAGCGGCCAAAAGGGATGTAGGGTACAACTTGTTAATTTAAAAGCGGCTTTGGGCTTGCAGGGTGCCAAAAAAAAACGACCAGTCGGTCGTTTTTTTTAATAAGTATCATTTCGTTTTTTACTGAACTGCCACCACGTTGTTCAAATCATCATCAACCAAAATACGTCCACAGTTTTCGCATACTATAATTTTTTTGCGCTGCTTTATTTCACTCTGGCGCTGGGGCGGTACGGCATTAAAACAGCCACCACAAGCATCTCTATCTACCGGCACTACAGCCAATCCGTTGCGATAGTTTTTGCGGATGCGCTCGTACGAAGCCAATAAGCGGCCTTCCACTTTTGTGCGGGCCGTGTTGCCCAAATCAATGTAATGGTTTTCCTCTTTTTCGGTTTCAGCAATTATCTTTTCCAGTTCATTTTTCTTGGTGGTTAAAATCGCTTCCTTGGTGGCAATGGCTTTATTGGCAGTGTCCAGCTTACGCGACTTTTCCATCATTTCGTCGGTAGCATCTTTTATGTGCTTTTCACAAAGTGCCACTTCAAGCCGCTGCATTTCAATTTCTTTGTTGATGGCGTCAAACTCGCGGCTGTTCTTTACGTTGGAGCTCTGCTTGTCGTACTTTTTTATCAGTTCTTCTGCATCCACAATACCCTTACGCTTCCCGGCAATAAACTCATTGATGCCATTTATTTCTTCTTCTACCCTGGTTTTGCGGCTTGTGAGACCTGTAATTTCATCCTCCAAATCGGCAACTTCCATAGGCAGTTCACCTTTTAACACCCTAATACCGTCCAATTTCGAATCGATTTTTTGCAACGCTACGAGGGTCATCAATTTTTCTTCAACCAAAAATTCTTTTACAGCTGCCATTGGGGGTGTTTTTTTAGTTTACGTAAGTAAATAATAATCAACTTGTTACACATATTTTATTGCTAAAAATATTGCACGGGGTTGGTTACAACTTCCGATTTAAGGATGGCAAAAGTAGGGAAATTTGCTTGTAAATGGGCTGTTAAGCCTGTAATGGTGTGCTGCTCGCTTTCAAAATGGCCCACATCCGCCAACAATGTTTTACCGTTAGCATCAAAAAACTCGTGGTATTTAAGGTCGGCAGTTACAAACGCATCTACGCCAACCGCCACCGCCTGTTTAATAAGGAAACTGCCCGCGCCTCCACACAGGGCTACTTGCTGCACCGTTGGGCCACAGAAAGCGGTATGCTTAATTACTGGTGTGGCAAAAGTATGTTTCAGTAGTTTCAGAAAATCGCCCACCGGCACCGGATGCTCAAACTGCCCCAAAAGACCACTACCAACTTCTTGATTGGTGTTTTGTAGCCCAACAACATCGTAGGCTACCGTTTGGTAGGGGTGAGCAGCGTGCAAAGCCGCAACCACAGCATGCTGTTTTTGTGCAGGAAAAACGCATTCAATACGCACCTCAGCCACGGACTGCTGCTGCCCATTGGGTTCGCCGATAAAAGGCTGCGCCTGGTGGCTGGGCCTAAAATTACCTGTTCCCGACACCTCAAAGCTGCAGTTGGTATATTGGCCCAAAGCACCTGCGCCGGCACTAAATATGGCATCTTTCACCCGCTGGGTGTGGGTGGGCGGTACATAGGTGGTAAGTTTTTGCAATCCGTGTGGCTTGGGTTGCAACACCCGCCTACCCTGCTGCTGCAAGCCGAGCGCATTGGCCATGTAGTGATTCACGCCCAGCATAACATTGTCGAGGTTGGTGTGAATGGCATACAGGGCAACATCGTTTTTAATGGCCTTTACCAGCGCTTTTTCAACATAGCTGTTTCCACTTAGCTTCTTTACTGCTCCAAACAATATAGGGTGATGGGCAACAATAAGGTTGCAACCTTTATTGATGGCCTCCTCAACAACTGCCTCGGTGGCATCCAAACTACACAGTACGCCCGTTACAGCCCAGGAAAATTGGCCAGTTATGAGGCCGGCATTGTCGTAGCCTTCTTGCAAGGCCGGCGAAGCTAATTGCTCCAAACATTGAACAACCTGAGCGATTGGTGTGGCTTCGATAGACATGCGTGTAGCTTTTGATGGCCGAGTTATATTGTCAATCGTGGTCCAATTGCGGCAGTGACTTATTGTTGCCGTACTTAAGAACACCTTCGGCGGGTGCAATATAGTCTAGGCCACCGATTGCAAGCACAAGGGCCCTTGCAAAACACGCTGCAAAAAGTATGTGATTAACATTTTTTTCAATATCCACCGTAATACAGCAATTTTGGCTTCGTTTTTGCGTAAGTTGCCAAGGTGTATTTCCCCGTACGCTAGATTGCATCACTTTTCCCCCACACACCGCTTTTTTTAAGTATTCGTTTATATCTAAAACTACGCTCTCTTTTTGCACAAGTTATTAAAATACCTGCTGGCTTTGCTGTTGCTAAATGCAGTTAGCAGTGCAAAAGGACAATTGGTGGCCGATTTTGACGCCAATCCGCGCAGCGGCTGCGCACCCATACGTGTAGTTTTCAGTGATTCATCAAAAGGTGGAGCCACCGCCTGGCGGTGGGACCTGGGAAACGGGACAATCACGACGGCTCAAAACCCCAGTACAACTTATTTTACGCCCGGTGTCTTCAATATTAGACTCACCGTTTACAGAGGTACTGATTCGGCTACGGTTACGAAAACGCGTTATATTTCCGTTTTTGCAAGGCCAACGGTATTTTTTTCGGGTAAGCCCACCAATGGCTGCATTGTACTGCCGGTGCAGTTTAAAGACAGTAGCGTGGCAGGCTCGGGTACATTAACCAGCTGGCAGTGGGATTTTGGCGATGGCAATTTATCGAATCAGCAAAACCCACTACACAACTACGGTATTCAGGGCAACTTTCAGGTAACCCTTACTGTAAGAAATAGCGAGGGTTGTACCTCATCGGACAGTAAGTTAAACTACATTAACGTAAATGACTCCATAAGGGCGCGCTTCAAATTCAATCAGCCCACTGCTTGTACGGCACCAGTGCCGGTGGTATTTACCGACAGCAGTATTGGTGCCAGTGTGGTGCGCTGGAGATGGGATTTTGGCGACGGTGGCACATCTACCCAAAAAAATCCGACACACAACTATACCACCGCTGGCATCTATACCGTTAGACTCATTATTGAAAATAATACAGGTTGCACCGATACCATGGTGCTAACAAATGCAGTGAGTGCGGGCATATTTAGGGCCAACTACACGGGACCAACCTCCATTTGTACAGGTAAAGCAGCGGTCTTTACAAATACCTCTAGCCCTCTTGCGCTTCTCGACAGTACCCGATGGCACTTTGGCGATGGAAGCACAAGTAGAGTCCGTAACCCCAGCAAAATTTACGGCACTACAGGCACTTATACCATTACTCAAATTTCATACTTCGGAGCCTGTGTTGATAGCATAAAAAAAACCATTGACGTGGTGGTGGGACCCAAAGCCGATTTTACAGCCATGCCACGCGGTGCTTGTAAGCCTCCACTAACCGTAAACTTTACTAACACCTCCACCGGCGCCACCAGCTATTTGTGGGATTTTAGTGGGTCGCCAGCTTCGCAACCCAACCCTACAATCACCTTTACATCTCAAGGCTCTTTTGGGGTAAGGCTTATTGCATCGAGCGGCAACGGCTGCTTCGATACTTTATTTAGACCCAATTATATTGTCATAGCCGACCCCGTTATTAATGGGATTGAAGGCGCGCCCTATAAAGGTTGCCTACCCTACACGAGGCCGTTTAGGGTAATTACCAATTTATCGGAACCCATCGTAGCTTGGGCATGGGATTTTGGAGATGGCGGCACTTCCACCGATTCGACTCCGACGCACACATATAGCGCTCCAGGGACTTACACCATTAGCGTAAAAATAACCACCCAGAGTGGCTGCACCGCCACTTTTTCAAGCATAATTGCTGGTGGCCCTAAGCCCAAGGCCAATTTTGCAGGTGCGCCTAGATTAGTTTGCCCCGAAGAACAAGTGTATTTTACCGATAGCAGCAGTGGTGCAAACGAGTGGTTTTGGAGATTTGGTGATGGAGGCACTAGCAAGGAACAGAACCCTACATACCAATACCAAGATACAGGTTGGATGAATGTAACTTTGATTGCCATAAATAATGGATGTGCCGACACACTGCGCCTGACCAAATATATTTATGTAAATCCCCCCCTGGCCCGTTTTCTCGATTCGTTTAGTTGCAGTAATCAATTTGAGCGCTTTTTTATTGATACCTCCGTTGGTGCCCTCACTTGGAAGTGGAACTTTGGCAACTATGATTCCACTACAACAAGGCATGCCAACTATGTTTTCCCCGATACGGGTCGAATACCAGTGATGCTTACGGTTGCCGACTCCTTCTGTAAGCATTCTACTACCAAATTCGTTTTAATTCTAGACGAAAAAGCCAATTTTGTGTTTGCCGACTCAGGTAATTGTGCGCAAACTAGGGTAAAGCTTACTGCACAAGGGCCAAAAACCCACCCTTGGAATATAAAACGATACGTTTGGGATTTTGGAGATGGGTTTCCGATAACCACCACCACAAATACCATCGAAAGGGATTTTTCGACACCAGGAGTAGTGAATATACGATTGCGAATAACCGATTTAAACGATTGTGAAGATGAAATTACGAAGCCGATAACCGTGCGCTTATATGGTCCCGAGGCCGATTTTGGCCCCAGATTTCAAGCGGCCTGCGCCGGTAGCTTTATCAGTTTTACCGACTCGTCAAGGTTTGACAAAACCAATCCTTTGGTAAAATGGACTTGGAACTTTGGCTTTGGTGCCGACACCACTTTTACTGGGCCCGAATTTGGCCGCGTGTATCCCAACCCAGGTGTGTACGATGTAAGACTAATGGTAACTGACTCGCTTGGCTGCACCAATACCATTGTAAAGCCGAGGGCAGTAGTCATTTACAAACCCAGTGCCAACTTCATTTCCGCAGACACATTAGTATGCGTAAACAGCCCTGTAAGATTCACTAATCGCTCAACCGGTAGCTTGCTCCGCTACAACTGGCGTTTCGACAACAACGATACGTCCACCATTGCCAACCCCACTACATCATATAGCTTAGAAGGTAGATACACCATCTCTCTTGTGGTGCAAGATACTTTGAACTGTACAGACTCTTTAGTGCGGCCGCTTTACATTACTGTAGCCAACGCAAAGGCTAGTTTTGCCATTAGCGATTCGTTTACCACTTGCCCTCCACTCTTGGTGAAGTTTACCAATGAATCGCTTAACAACAGGCAAAATTTTTGGACCTTTGGAAACGGCAATACTTCTACACTTTTAACCCCTTCCCATACCTACACCACACCGGGTACTTTTAGGGCTATGCTGCGTGTGGTAGGAAATGGTGGCTGCACGGATACTATTTCGCAACAAATCCGCATACAAGGCCCATCCGGCACCATAAATTATGGGCCGCTCATTGGCTGCCCACCCCTGGCGGTTTCGTTTTCCAGCACCGCCATCAATACCAAGTTCTATACCTGGGATTTCAATGATGGTTCATCCACTTTTAGTGCTGACAGTACTGCCAAACACTTGTACCTCTTGCCTGGCACATTTGTACCCCGCCTAATTTTAGAAGACGGGCTGGGCTGCAAATTACCCGTTCCCGGTCCCGATTCCGTAAAGGTGCTGGGGGCAAAATCATTAATCAGTAAGCTCCAGAATAACTACTATTGTGACAGTGCCGTAGTTCAGTTTTTGGATTCCACCATTACCAATGACATTATTACCAACTACAAATGGACCTTTGGCGATGGAGACACATCGAACCAACGGAATCCGAAACACGTTTATAAACGGCCTGGTCGCTATATTGTTAGCCTTAGGGTTACCACCGCCACTGGCTGTGTTACTTACGATACCCTAAGTGTTCCGGTAATTATTGTGGGTGCACCACAGCTCGCCATCGGTAGCGACACGGCAGTATGCCTGCCCTCTACCGTGCAGCACCGGGCCAGGTGGCTTAACCCTGATACCACCACCTTACGATGGCGTTGGACGCTTGCCAACGGTAATTCCAATACCTCGCCACTGCCACCACCCATCAGCTACAACAGGCCTGGCACCTACGCTGTGTCGGTTATAGCTACCAACCAATACGGTTGTGCCGATACCATTACGCAAACTTTGCTGGTAAACGACACGCCACGGGTAGTGGCCGCGCCTTACACCTACCTGTGCCTTGGTGCTTCTGTTAGGTTAACGGCTAGCGGTGCGCAACGTTATAGCTGGAACCCCAACCCCGAACTAAGCTGTCTCAACTGCGCCACGCCCACAGCATCGCCCACCCGTTCGCGCATTTACAACGTTGTGGGTATTGATACCAACAACTGCCAGTCGAGCGACACAGTGTTGGTACGTGTGGTGCAACCTACGCGAATGCTGGCCGGCCCTGGCGATACCATTTGTGTGGGTGAAGCCGTACGGCTGGGCGCCTCGGGCAAGGTCTTTTACTCTTGGAGTCCCTCTACAGGCCTTAGTAGTACAGCGGGAGCTAATGTGATGGCAAAACCAACCATAACCACTACCTACCGGGTAGTAGGTGCCGACTCGCTCAACTGTTTTACTGATACGGCATATTACCCCGTAGTGGTGTTCCCCATACCCACCGTGGATATTATAGACAGCAGAATTGTGGAAAACACTGGTAATGCCATTTTGCTGCGTACAACAGCCTCGCCCGATGTAATACGCTGGACTTGGAGCCCTGCTACAAACCTGAGCTGCACCACTTGCCCCCAGCCCATAGCCAGCATAATACAACCCATAACCTACACTGCAACCGTTTATAACGAGGGCCTTTGCACTGCTGTGGACCGCGTAACCGTTACGCCTTTATGCAACGGCGATAACATTTTCATTCCTAATACGTTTTCACCCAATGGTGATGGCCAGAATGACTATTTTTTACCACGGGGCAAGGGCTTATCCAGCATTAAAAGCATGAAGATATTTAGCCGTTGGGGCGAGGTGATGTTTGAAAGAAAAGATTTTGGTGTAAACAACGAAAGGCTGGGCTGGGATGGTACGTATAGAGGCCAATTGCTAACCCCAGATGTATATGTTTACTTGATTGAGGTAATTTGCGACAATAGCGTTACTATGACGCTAAAGGGGAATGTAACCTTGCTAAAATAGCAGCTTTATTTTAACGAACACAGTATAGAAACAACATAGTGAGGCAATTTAGAGCAGCCATACGGGGTATTTTCGCCATTGCTTTAGTCGGTTTTTTTGCACAAAAATTACAGGCTCAGGATATTCATTTGTCGCAATTTTTTGAGGCACCGCTGTGGCGAAATCCGTCGTTAGCCGGTCTGTTTCAGGGTGATTTGCGTTTTCAAGGTGTTTATCGCACCCAATGGGGCAGCGTAACTGTACCCTACCAAACTGGCTCGTTTAATGGCGAGTACAAAATGCCACTGGGTACAGGCAACGATTTTTTGACCCTCGGCGGACAGTTGATGTTTGACCGCGCAGGCTCCACCAATTTCACCACCACACACCTGCTACCCGCCATTAATTTGCATAAAAGTCTTAGCGAGAATCGAAACACCTATTTGAGCGTAGGCTTTATGGGCGGCTATGTGCAGCGTAGCATTGACCGGAGTAAGATAACCACCAATAGCCAGTGGGATGGCAGTGGTTACAACCCTTCGTTAGCCATTAACGAAAACTTGACCAACTATAACCTTGGCTATGGCGATATAAGCGTAGGCACTACTTTTAACAGTGCCATAGGAGAAAGCCCTAGCGATAATTTTTTTGTGGGCGTTGCTTACCACCATTTTAACCGCCCCAAAAATACCTTTTACCGCAACCCAGATATTGAGCTAAACCCCAAATGGGTGTATAGCTTAGGCGTACGCACCAGCATAACGCCCAACATATACCTCAATGTAGAAGCCGACCACAGCGTGCAGGGTAGCTACCGGGAAACGCTTGCCGGGGCCATGGTGGGCGTGGCTTTAGACGGCTATGACTTTTCAGAATCGCGTTACAACTTCCACTTGGGCGCTTTCACCCGCTGGAAGGATGCCATTATTCCTGTACTGAAAATAGACTACCGTCCATTTTCAGTAGCATTTAGCTACGATGTAAATATTAGTACCCTGCGCAATGCAAGCCGCGGGCGTGGGGGCTTCGAAATTTCGGTTACCTATCTTGCTTTTTTTGACCGCAATAACAGCACCAAAAATGCTGTGCTCTGCCCCCGGTATTAGTACCCGAAAACCCAAACCCGCTACTTCTAGTTAAAATTCGAAATCGTTTTTAACGCCGCCAACCTATGCGTAACTTTTTGATGGCATGCTTTTTAAACACACCGATGTTTGTGGACCAGCACCGCGATGCTGCCACAGGCTTCTCGGTACTAACCCTTTAGCTCAAGCGCAGCCAGGTTCTCGTTCCACACCGCTTTTTCTGCTACTAACAGGGCCAGTAGCACCGCCTGCTGCTCAAGCTGGTGGCATCACATTGGTGGCTTTGGGCGCTGCCTTGCCCGTGGTCGGCCTTTTGCAATTGCAGCAAAAGTAGCCGTTGCACACCCTCTGCAACAGAGCAGGCCGCCACTTGTATTGCCATTAAGGCTCGTAAGCCCCTTGCTTGGAGGAGAACAATAAGTAAGTAATATCGCTAAATGGCTGTACGTGGGGCCGCATCATTTTCACCCTTTCCTCTTCTCCGGCATTTATCCCAAACCCAAGAACAAACCCCGTTGTAGGCACATACAGCAAGCTTCGCAGCGGGGAACAAAATTTTTGCCTGCAAAGCCAACAGCCCTGCCTTCAATTTTCAACATAAAAGTGGCGCTACAGATATACAAGCATCTTGTGACCGAGTTGACGTTGTGTAGTTAAACCGCCAAACTAATGCCGATAGACAGATTTTTGTGCACCCCGATAAAGCGAGACCCGAGCGCTGGTTACAAAGGGTTGAAAGCCATTTGGAGTTAAAGAAAACCCATTTTAACTTGCCGCCACGGTGGTGGTTCAATGGAATCCTCAACATTTTTACAATTTGATTTTGCCGACATTGTAGAATCCCTATTTTTGCCACCCCAAAAAAAAGGATAATTCACCTGGTGAGGTGGATGAGTGGCTGAAATCAGTAGTTTGCTAAACTGCCGTACGGGTTAAACTGTACCGCGGGTTCGAATCCCGCCCTCACCGCATAGTTATTTGTTAGTCAGGTTTCAAAAAACAAGAGAATGGCGTCGAGAAAGTTTGGAGGCGATTAAAAAAATGTCGAGAAATAGTTATCAATTCCATACGGTTACTACGTATATTTAATTTTTACTAAGCCACGCCCATGTTTGATTTTGAGAAGCTCGAGGTTTATCAGGTTACAAAAACCCAAAATATTGAGGTTTTGCAGTACCTATTTGGCCACGAGGGGTTGAATAGCGACTTTGCGAAAGTGTGGAAAGAGGCGAGTATGGGTACCGTATTGAACTTGGCAGAAAGCACAGCTAGAATGACACATCCCGAAAAAAAGCATTACCTCACGCTTGCTCGGGGCAACATTAATGCCTGTGTGGCGCTTATGGAGTTGGCAAAAGAAATGAACTGGCTGGAAACAGCACCTTATGATACTTTTTATGCACGGTATGAGCAAATGAGCAAAATGATGCTGGGCATGATAAGAAGTTTTAGCGGCGAAACGAAAGTTTAATAGCTAAGATACCTCGGGAAGTAGCGCAGCCCGGTAGCGCACCTGGTTTGGGACCAGGGGGTCGCAGGTTCGAATCCTGTCTTCCCGACCAAAAACAAAAAACTCACGCTTGCGTGGGTTTTTTTTTGCCCAAAAAGCATTCTTTTGGTCACCCATACAATGCCCCCAAAATCTCATTTCAACCGCCTAATTTTACCCCATGTTATTATTAGGCATCGATTTGGGCACCTCGGCGGTTAAAGTATCGGTAATAAATGCCGAAAGTCAACACATCGTGGCCTCAGCCTCCTACCCCGAAACCGAGGCCGAAATTATTAGCCTAAAAACTGGCTGGGCCGAGCAAAGCCCCGATACGTGGTGGGAAAATGTGAAGCAGGCCGTTTTAAAATGCAATGCTACTGCCAAGTATAATCCCAAAGACATTGGGGCAATAGGCATAGCGTATCAAATGCATGGCCTGGTGTTGATGAACAGCGAAGGACAGGTGCTGCGAAACGCCATTATTTGGTGCGACAGCCGCGCCGTTGCACTGGGAAAGGCTGCCTTTGAGGCCTTGGGAGCGCAATACTGTTTGCAACACCTACTAAACAGCCCTGGCAATTTCACGGCCAGTAAGCTGGCTTGGGTAAAGCAAAACGAGCCAGCCATTTATGAAAAAATCCATCGGGTACTGTTACCCGGCGATTTTATTGCCTTTAAAATGACTGGCGACTACACCACCACCATTTCTGCCCTTTCGGAAGGTGTGTTTTGGGATTTTAGGCGGCACAGGATATCGCCTGAATTGATGCAATACTATGGCTTCGATTTGGCGCATTTAGCCCCCATAAAACCGGTATTTGACATTCATGGATTTTTAAAAGACGCCTTGGCTGCCCAGCTTAACCTTACCGCTGGCATACCGGTGGCCTACAAAGCGGGCGACCAGCCAAACAATGCGCTGGCATTGAACGTGCTGCAGCCTGGTGAGGTTGCAGCCACAGCAGGTACCTCGGGGGTTATTTATGGCGTAAGCAATATCCTGCAGCCCGATCCACAGTCGCGCATCAACAATTTTGCACACGTAAATTACGCACCCGAGGCCGAGGCCAGCATTGGCGTACTACTTTGTATAAATGGCACCGGTATTTTTAACCGATGGATAAAAAATATTGCTGGCGACCATAACACCTACGCCGCCGTAAATGAACGGGCTGCACAAGCCCCTACGGGCGCCAATGGACTATTGGCCCTGCCATTTGGCAATGGCGCCGAGCGCATACTGAACAACAAAATAATGGGTGGCCAATTTTTAAACATCGATTTTAATATACACAGCACCGCTCACATGCTGCGCGCCGCGCAAGAAGGTATTGCGTTTTCGCTGCGCTATGGACTAGACATTATGCGCGAAAACGGCATACAACCAAGGGTGGTGCGGGCCGGCAAAGCCAACCTGTTTTTAAGTGACCTCTTTGCCCAAACTTTTGCAAGCACCAACAACGTAACCTTGGAGTTTTACGAGGGCGATGGCAGTTTTGGCGCGGCCATAGGTGCCGGCATAGGTGCCAAAATATATGCCAGTGCCACTGCGGCCTCGGCCCAACGCCAACCCATTGGCAGCGTGCAGCCACGTGAAACCGATCGGCTTGAAGAACTGTATCAAAACTGGAAAGCGCAGTTACAAACTCAAATGGCTAATTTGCCAAATACAACCCTCCAAAAACATCAGTCGGATATTTCTTAAAAAAGTAAACAACACCTTATGGCAGTTATACTAGGCACTAACGAGTATTTTAAAGGCATTGGAAAAATTGAATATGAAGGATTAACCAGTAAAAACCCCTTAGCCTTTAGGTGGTACAACCCAACCCAGGTGGTGGCCGGCAAAACCATGCAGGAGTGGCTGCGTTTTGCCTGCGCCTATTGGCACAGCTTTTGCGGTAGTGGAGCCGACCCCTTTGGCGAGCCCACACACCTTTTTGAGTGGAATGCTAAAACCGACGCCGTGGACAGGGCAAAAGACAAAGCCGATGCCGCTTTTGAATTTATGACCAAACTGGGCCTACCCTACTATTGCTTTCATGATGTGGATGCCGTAGACTTTGGTAATGATGTGGTAGAAAACGAACGCCGCTTACAGGCCATTACAGCCTACTTACACGAAAAACAAACGGCCAGCGGCATTAAGCTGCTTTGGGGCACAGCCAATTTGTTTTCCAACCGCCGCTATATGAACGGGGCCTCCACCAACCCAAATTTTCATGTGCTGGCACATGCCGGTGCGCAGGTAAAAGCAGCCCTTGATGCCACCATTGCGCTGGGTGGAGAAAACTATGTGTTTTGGGGTGGCCGCGAGGGATACATGAGCTTGCTGAATACCAACATGAAAAGAGAGAAAGCGCATCTTGCCCAATTTTTACACGCTTCTAAAGACTATGCCCGCAAAAATGGCTTCAAAGGAAAGTTCTTTATTGAACCTAAACCCTGCGAACCCAGCAAACACCAGTACGATTACGATTGCGAAACGGTAATTGGATTTTTGCGGCAATACGATTTAATGGATGATTTTAGCTTGAACATAGAAGTAAATCATGCCACCCTGGCCGGGCATACCTTTCAGCACGAGCTGCAAGTGGCTGCCGATGCTGGGCTGCTAGGCTCAATGGATGCCAACCGTGGCGACTATCAGAACGGGTGGGATACCGACCAGTTTCCAAATAACATAAACGAGCTGGCCGAAGCCATGCTGGTAATAGTAGAAGCCGGGGGCTTTAGCGGCGGCGGCATAAACTTTGATGCCAAAATACGCCGCAACAGCACTGACCCGGCTGACCTTTTCTATGCACATATTGGTGGTATGGACAACTTTGCCCGCGCCTTGGTGGTGGCCAACGATGTGCTGACGCACTCCAACTACCGCGACATTAGAAAGGAGCGCTATGCCTCGTTTGACACGGGTGCCGGCAACGATTTTGAGCTGGGCAAGCTTGGATTGGAAGATTTGCGTGCATTTGCCATTGCCCATGGCGAACCTGAAACCCGCAGTGGGAGACAAGAATATTTGGAAAACATTATAAACCAATATATTTAGCCCTTTCTAATAAATACCAAAACCCCGTGCTAACATGAACACACTTGCCAGTCAGGACTACATCGTATTTTTAGTTTACTTCATCATTGTAGCCGGATATGGCTATTGGGTGTACCAAAAAAAGAAAACCGCTACCACCTCGGCCTCTCACGACTATTTTTTGGCCGAAGGCTCCCTAACCTGGTGGGCTATTGGCGCCTCGTTGATAGCGTCGAATATTTCGGCCGAACAGTTTATTGGCATGAGCGGCAATGGATTTAAAATGGGGTTGGCCATTTCCACATACGAATGGATGGCAGCCGCCACGTTGTTGATTGTGGCCATATTTTTTATTCCGGTCTATTTGAAAAATAAAATTTACACCATGCCGCAGTTTTTAAACCAGCGGTACAATGGCACGGTGGCTATGATAATGGCTGTGTTTTGGTTACTGCTGTATGTGGTGGTTAACTTAACGTCGATTCTCTACTTGGGCGCACTGGCCATCAACAGTATTTCGGGCATCAATCTTTCCGTATGCATGTACGCATTGGCCATTTTTGCCATATTTATTACGCTAGGCGGTATGAAGGTGATTGGTTATACCGATGTAATTCAGGTGTTCTTTCTGATATTAGGAGGCTTGGTAACCACATACTTGGCACTGAATTTGGTGGCAGAAAAATTTGGCACCACTGGTGTGGTAAACGGCTTTAAACTGCTTACAGAACAAGCCAACGACCATTTTCACATGATACTAAAGCCCGATAATGCCAGCTACCCCAGCCTGCCGGGACTTACGGTATTAATTGGTGGCATGTGGATTGTAAACCTCAACTACTGGGGTTGCAACCAATACATTACGCAGCGGGCATTGGGGGCCGATTTAAAAACGGCACGTAAGGGCATTTTATTTGCTGCGTTTTTAAAGCTGCTGATGCCGATAATAGTTGTGCTGCCCGGCATTGCAGCGTATGTGTTGCACCAGCAAGGAAATTTTCAAACCGAAATGCTACAAAACAATGAATTAAACCCCGATAAAGCATATCCCGTATTACTGAATTTGCTGCCCGCTGGTCTTAAGGGTTTGGCTTTTGCGGCACTAACCGCGGCCATTGTGGCCTCTCTGGCAGGCAAAGCCAATAGCATTTCTACCATTTTTACACTCGATATTTTTCAAAAACGGTTGCGACCAAACGCCAGTGAGGCGCAATTGGTAAAAACCGGCAAAATTACCGTAGTGGTGGCCATGCTGCTGGCAGTGCTTATTGCCCCGCTATTGGGTATTGATAAAAAAGGCGGCTT
>RDXD01000350.1 GCA_004292575.1 Bacteroidota bacterium | reverse complement strand
GCTTTAAAGGGTTGCGGGGCTACCAACTCAGTGTATTGGCCGTTTTCAAACTTTTGCATGCTCACTGAATAATCACCCGGCAAGGCGCGAAAGCCTTTTGCTGGCCCGCCAAAAGGATTGGCATCGGCATCAAACACTGAAAAATCAACCGGGGTAAAGGGTGCATAGTAAAAATCCCAGGTTACCTGCTTCATTCCTTTTTTTGCAGGGGCTTTCATTTTGCGCACCACATTTCCTTGTGCATCAGCAATGGTAAACAGCAGGTGGGGTTCTGCCTGTTGGTCTTCCAGGCGCAAGCTATCAAGGCTTGGGTAGTAAACCGGTTTTCCGGCTTTTACCAGTTCCTTTTCCGTTTCCCGTCGTTTTTCTTTAATGGTTTTTACATCTTCCTTTAGGTAATAGCGGATAACTGCGCCTACGAGTGGGTTTGGCGTAGCAAAATGACTTTCACCTTGAAAGCCCTTTCCGCCCAAGCCAAGCGGCCTGCTTTCCACAAACATCTGTGCATCTTTTACAGGCGCAATAAAGGCTTCTTTTTCAAAATCGGCTTCTTTTAAACTGCGCATGGGGGCAAAATTATCTAGCACATAAAAACCGTACCCAAAAGTGGCAATTACCAGGTCGTTTTCACGCTCCTGAATGTCAATATCTCTTACGGCAACGGTGGGTAAACCACTTTTCATTTGCAGCCATTTGGTGCCGCCATCGAGGCTGGTAAAAATGCCAAACTCGGTACCCGCAAACAACAGGTTGGGGTTTACCGGATCTTCAGTAATGCAATAAGTGCTTCCACGGGTGGGCAGGTTGCCGTTTATAGCAAACCATGTATTGCCACCGTCGGTTGATTTTACCAAATAGGGTTTAAAATCGCCCATGCGGTGGTTGTTGAAGGCCGCATAAAAGGTGTTTTTGTTATGCGCACTTGCGGCTACGGTATGCACATAACACAATTCAGGAATGCCAGCAATTTTGTCAATTTTCTTCCAGCTTTTGCCGCCATCAGCCGTTACATGAATAAGTCCATCATCGGTTCCGGCAATCAGTACATTTTCATCGAGCCGGCTTTCGGAAAAAGCGCTAATTTGCCCATAAATATCTGTACTGCCGTTTTTGGCCACCGCATCTACGCTCCATACTTTACCCATCACCTCAAACCGGTTGCGGTCCACCCCACGGCTAAGGTCGGGGCTAATGGTTTGCCAGCTGCCGCCGCGGTCGTTGCTGCGAAATAAGAACTGTGCTGCATGGTACAGCCGCTTGTTATTGTGCTTGCTTACCTGTAGCGGCGCATCCCAGTTCCATCTAAAAGCCGGTTCACCTGCCTTTTCTATGTTTTGAAGCGGAAGAATTTCACCGCTTTTTTTATCGTACCGCACCAATCCGCCATACTGGCTTTGGGCATACACAATGTTCGGGTCTTTCCAATCCACTGCACTTTCAAAGCCATCGCCGCCATTGGTCATGTACCAATCGCTGTTGGCTATGCCATTGGCGCTAATGGTACGGCTTGGCCCGCCCATGCTAAAGTTGTCCTGCGTGCCACCAAATACATTGTAAAAAGGTAAGGCATTGTCGGTAACTACTTTGTAAAACTGGGTAATGGGCAGGTTGGCGGCAAATTTCCAGGTGGCCGCATCGTCCCAAGTTTCGTATAGCCCGCCATCGCAGCCCACCAATGAATGGGCAGGGTTGGCGGGGTCAATCCAAATAGCGTGGTTGTCCACGTGCTTATGCCTTTCGCCATAATTGCCCCAGGTTTTGCCCCCGTCGGTACTTTTTTGTAAAAACACATTCATGCTATACAACTTATCCGGGTTCACGGGGTCGCACACCAGTTCCTGGTAATAATTGCCGCTTGTGCTGTAGCCGCTTTGTTTGCTCCAGCTAGCTCCCCGGTCGGTGCTTTTGTACAAACCGCCACCTTCTTGCGCTTCTACAATGCAATACAACAGGTTGGGGTTAAGCGGGCTAATGGTCATGCCAATTCTACCAACATCGCCGGCAGGAAGCCCGCTCATAATCTTGTTCCAGGTTGCGCCGCCATCGGTGCTTTTGTACAAGGCGGTTTCGGGTCCGCCACCAATGTAGGTAAACACTTTGCGCTGCCGTTGGTGTGCCGCAGCATATACCACATTGGGGTCACGCGGATCAAGGTGCACTTCGTTAAATCCGGTATTTTCGCTCACATTCAGTACTTGTTTCCAGCTTTTGCCGCCATCGGTAGTTTTGTAAATACCGCGTTCGCCGCCACTGCTCCACACAGGCCCGTAGGCAGCCACATACACTTCGCTGCTGTTTTTGGGGTTAATGGCAATGGTGCCAATATGCTCGCTGGTTTTCAGCCCCATATTTTTCCAGCTTTTGCCACCGTCTTCGCTTTTATATACCCCATCGCCGTAGGCTACACTGCGCTGATTATTGTTTTCGCCACTGCCCACCCAAACCACGTTGGGGTTAGTGGGGTCGAGTACCACGCAGCTCATGCTGTAGCTGCCTTCGTTGGCCAATACATGCTGCCAGGTAGTGCCTGCATTGGTGGTTTTCCAAACGCCGCCGCTTGCTGCCGCCACATAATATTCGCTGGTTTTGGCAGGGTTCACGGCAATATCCACTATGCGTCCGCTTGTAATGGCGGGGCCAATGCTGCGCCAGCGGAAAACGTTTAAAGCATCTGCATTCAACAGCGCTTTCTTTTCGTTTTCAGCAGCCGGTTTTTGCTCGGTGCTGCTTTTCTTTTGGGCCACCAAACAAAGACCTGGAAGGAGGCTGGCAATCAAGATTAGTTTTTTCATATGTTCATTTTTTAGTGCGCAGGCTAAAGCCGGTTTTTTTTAATTGCCACCACCTGTCACCCCTTGGCGTGATGGAATCCCCAAATAGTAATGCTTGCTTGGGTGAGCGGCAGCTTGCGGAGATTTCTTATTTGTGTGGTGAGGCGATAAAGATAAAGGGGTAAGCTCTTACAGCGAACACTTGGCGGACTTTGTAGGTGGTTTACTGCACAGCCCTTATCTATGCTTCCAGAAGAGGGCTTTTTTGCGCCCCTTTCGCCCACCTACCTTATTGCTGATGTCCACACGTGATTGTCTAAAAGATGGTTGCCAATCATGTTCTGCAGATTACAATGCCAAGCATTCGCCAACGGGAAGGACTCTAATATTATTGGCGCTGTTTGCTATTGTCATGCTAATTTTCAATCCCCATTTATTCCAAAGCCTTTCCTTTTAACATGTTTTTTTTTAAAACAATTGTTAGTAGAAATATAAATGATTTGCTTTAACAAAAGTCTAAGATTGAAGTAATTAACGTTGCCAATCCAAAAAACAAACTATTATGAAAAACATCTTAACAGCCATCTTTACCCTGTTTGTATTGAATGGGTTTTCTCAAATTGAAAAAGGAAACACCCTGTTTGGGGGAAGCTTAGGATTTGGGACAGATTAAAACACTTCGAATATTAGGTCCAATTCGAATGGTAACCTACAACCGTTTGTTCAGTTTGCTTACAAGAAGAACCGCACCATAGGTTTTGGTATGGATTTGCATTTTTCTAGTGCTAAAACCAACAATGGCACCAGTAAAGCAAATCATTTTTTGATTGGTCCTTCCATCAATCTTACACAATACCATCCGCTAAAAGGAAACTTTGGTTGG
>RDXD01000349.1 GCA_004292575.1 Bacteroidota bacterium | reverse complement strand
TCGTAGCTGAGCACCTGCGCAAATATGGGTTTAAAAAACTGATCGGTTAGGTTAAAAGCACTGGCAAACTGGGCTTTGTTTATGCCGGTGAGCCAGCCACGAATGTTGTAGCTAAAATTGGTAAAAAACGCATCGGCACCGCCGTTGTAGCCATTGCCCATGGTTTTGCGGCTGGTTTTGCCCAGGTCGTCGTATTGCAGGGTGGCCAAGGGTTGCCAGTTGCCATTGTTTATTTTTTGGCGGCTGCTGGTGGGCAGGTTGTTGGCGTAGGTGGTGGTGGTGCAAATGGTGGTGGTTTGGGTGCCGGGCAGCAGGGCGGCGGGGTTGCTGTGCACCACGGTGGTGCTTAGGGCCTTGCCGGTAAAGCTGTATTGGGTGGTGCTTTTGTCGGTACCGCCCTTGTGGTTGGTGGCGGTTACCTGTATGGCGCGGCCCTTGGTATCGTAGCGGGTGGTGGCGGTAAGCCAGGTATTGGTGCCAAGCACCCGGGTTTTGGTGCCGGTTACCAAGCCAATGGTGGTTGTGGTGGTTTGGGTAATGGCTTCGGCATACTCATCGCCCACTTGGGCATTGGTTTGTGTGGTAGTTACCTGGCTGCCATCGTAGGTGGCAGCACCGGCAAAGCCGTAACTGTCGTAGTAGGTATAGCTTAGGCGGGTAAGGTCGGCCTCGGCAGGGGTAAGGTTTGGGTTGGTGGTGGCAATGGCGTTTAGGATAGCCTGTAGTGCACTGGGGCTGGTAGTGCTGTTCCAGATGGCGGTGGCTTCGGGGCGGTTAAGGGCGTCGTAAAAGGTGAGGAGCCACTGGTTGGCGGCGCGCTGGTTGGCGTCTTGGGTGGCGGCCAGCCGGTCGCGCTTGTCGTACACCATATACACCCAGCCCGCACCGGGCACCCGCTTGGCGGCCATTCGGCGGCGGCTATCGTACTCGTATCTAAAACATTGCTCCACGGCCAGCGTGGTGCTTATAACCCAGCCTGCCTGCTGGGTGGCTTGCACACCGGCGGGCTGCACCACGCAGCGCAGTTGGGCAAAATCGTCGTAGATATAGTATGTACACAGCCAGCCAGCGTGGCCGGTGGTTGGCGTATTGCTTTCCTGCACTTTTTTTAAGATTACTTGGCCACTTTTATCGGTGTATTCCACCACTTGCTTGCCATGCTCGTCGGTGGTACTGTTTTTATACAGCTCGCCGGCGGGGTAGGTGGCGGTGGTGGTGGGGATGTTTAGCGCATCGGTGTAGCCGGTATTGTAGGTGGTGTTCCATATTCGCACACTGTCGGCGGCGGTATTAATTAAGTAGTCTTTTCTTACGGCCCGCTCGGTGGCAGTGCCCTTGCTGCCTACCCAGGCATTGCCCGGCGCAAAACTGGCCAGCGGGCGGTTGAGCGGGCTGGCTTCAAATACGGTTTCGGCAAAGGGGCGTTGGTCGGCAAACTGGGTGTTGTAATAGCTGTTGATGGCGGCAAAAGGAGCCAGCCATCGGGGCTACCGCCTTTTACCACTTCTTGCAGGGGGCGGCCCAGCCCATCAAAGTAGGCGGTGGCTTGTTTGTACAGGGCGGGGTTGTCGAGCTGCGCTTGGGTAGGGTTTTGGATGGGTTGCATGGCCTCCCAGGTGCGTACATAGTTTACCAGCATGGTGCCGGGGTATGCCGCAGGTGCAGCCAGCGGGGCCAGGGCGGGCGTGGTGCTGCCGTTGGGCTTGGTTTGGGCAATAGCGGGTACTGCGGCCAGCATAAATACCCAAGTGGTGAGTCTCGTTTTCATAAGCCGCTTACTGTGTTATGGGTTTTTGATATTGATAGTCCATCACCTTTACGGTATTGCCGTCGTGGTCTTTTATGCGTTTTAGCCGGTTAAAGGCGTCGTATTCGTAGTATGTGGTGCGGCCATTGGGGTCGGTTTGGCTGGTGATGCCAATGAGGGGGGCGTAGGTGTAGGTGGTGATTTGTGTGTTGGCCGGCAAGCCTGTGCGCAGTTTGTTTAGCTCGGTACGCAAGGCAGCGTCGCTGCTGGGGTTGTCGAGGATGGCTTGGCTGACCAACGCGGCGGCTTGTGCGTGGGTAGCGTTGGTGATTTGGGCAATGGGGTATTGTTTGTTGTAGCCGTATAGCCACACAACAGACATACCATCATTTCGTATAGCTTCGATTGGGTTGTAATGGTTGTCGTATTTCGTAAAAATTAAATTTACTTTATATCGACTATCCCTAACGAAAACATTGTTAGTACTCATTGCTGCACCCATGAAATTGGCGTACAGTATAGGCTGCGCAGATTCAAGAAAGAACAAAGTGTCAGGCAGTAATGTCTGGCTATTGTATCGAATTAACTCTGCATTAATAACATAATCTTGGCCATCTTTCTTGGCGAGCTGTATTTTCTCAATTGGATCAACAATTCGATTATTAGACAGGAGCTTTCCTATGAAATTATTACTAGTAGCCAGTTGAGAAAAATCCTTAGCAAACCTTGTTGTAGTGAAAATAGTTTCATTGGTACTCGTTCTGGAACTATCTCGCTGGATTAACAAGTTATTAGAGGCAAAGCCATACTTATGGACTTGACCTAAACTTTCACCCGCAGACGCAGCAACTACCGAATCAGATTTGATTGAAAACGGCGTTGAAATCAATCGGTAGGCCTGCATAAACTTGTGATTATATGGAACTCGATCTAATGCATCCGTACATCCAAATATCGCGTCAATATCAGCTGTTACACCAAACTTCACGTTTTTTGCGATTCTCAAATCTGGGTCTGAACCAACATCTGAAAAAATATTATATCCTTTATAAGTCTTTCTAACAATATTAGCTTCCAAGAGGGGGCCACTTTTGTAGATAATCTCGCTCAAAAGATTACCGCGTCGCCAACTGTGTTCCTCAGCTGGCAAAAACGGAAATCCGGGATAAACATAGTCGGGATAATCGCTGTAAGTACTGAATCTCATGGCCTTCAAGCCATTGCTAGCTTGATTATTAAGGCCTGCTTGTTTAACTTCAACGTATTCGTAGGCTATGGGCTTACCAGAAGTTTCAAGCATTGGATAAGTTGATCCTGAACCATAGGTGATATAGCTACTAATTACCGGGATAGATGCTACTGAGCCACCACCAATATAACTCACCTTTATTCGTTCATAGGGTAGCATTTCCGGCAAGTCGCCGTTCAGAAAGCCACTGCTGATGGTGTCATTTTGTAATAGATAAGAGTAATTTTCAACCTGTGGAGTAATGTTGTCTGAAAAAAATCTTTTTATTTGTTTTACTCTTACACCACCACCCAAATAATTCTTTTTGTCACGGCTATCCCATTTCACTTTTAAAAACTCCAAATTGAAATTGCAAAATGGAGTATTTGCAAATTCTGTTTCGATGCTTGCATTAATTGTATAGCTACCTACGCCGAGGCAGAAAGTATCCCCATTTGCAAAATTAGCTTTTGAATATCCATTGGCGCCATTAAGTGCTATACTAAACTGGTTAATAACTGAAGGGTTTGCACTTTCGTAAATGAGTTTTGATGCCAAGGCGCAATACCCAAGATTTGGAACTATATCGGAAGGTGTAACAACAAAGTTTTGCTGGAACGTGGCGATATAATTTGCTACAGGTGGGGCATTACTACCCGAAAAATTCAAAAAGGAGGTTAGCTCCTCAAAATCTAAGCCCGGAGTTCTTGATTTTGAATAAGTGTTAGGCTCAAATACAAATTCGACGCTACCGCCAGTTGGATATTTGATTGTTTCTAAAATACCCATTTTAGAAAACATTGGACGAACGCTGCGATCGCCTCCAATGAAAGGCATTCCCGGCGCTTTTTGATACCGTACTAAAGTTAGATTATTAGCTCCATTGTAATAACCCCACAAATCTTGGCTTTGGGAGAGTACGCTTGGGAATGCCACAGCGTTGTGATACGAAAAAATATAAGGCGATGAACTTTGCCCTTCGTTAAATTCTTTGATGCTGTCAAGCCGTAACCGAGGCTCACCGTTGAAATAACTTGTAAAAAACTTTGTCTTTCGGATAGTGTCGTTTTTGTTGTTTAGCAAGGCAATGTAATCCAATGCAAATGAACCGTAGGAGTCTGCTCTGCCAACACTCTTTTGACGAAAAACAATTCTCCCAAATCGTGTCCTAATTTCCGTGAGTATCTTAGCAAAATTATGTATTACATTATGACAATAAACTCTGTAGGGCAAAGGGACGCCGTCCGGATGCTCTCCAACTGGTATATTATATTCATCATTTCCAATCATCTGTCGCTCAACAGTTTCTGTTCGATAGGAGTAAAACGTACTGTCGTTTGCAGCATTTATCTGGTATCCCAAATGCCAAGTATTGTTACTAGAATGCTGACTATTGTTGCTTCCATTACAATATGGCTCTGTTAATGTAAGCTCCCATATATTGAATACATATTTACTCCCCCGGTCGTCCTGAATCGTAAATATATTGGTCGACCTTGAAAAATTAATGACCAAATTAGACCTGGGTATTGTGTGAAAGATACTATCACTACCTAAAAAAAACTTCCCTGAATATCCTCCAAAATTATAATTGAAAACATCGGCCTCGCCGTCAGCAATGCCACAATACAAGTCTTTCTCAAACTCAGTTCGCTCTAAAAGGGTCATTTGGCCGTCAAAGTATTTGGTTGGCCTACGTAAAGTATTGAAATACCCATAATACGCTTCATCTTCTAGTCCCCTCTGAGATCTAGTAATTGTTCCTCCAGCAAAAAGTGACCAACCGAGCCCCACCTGCGAACTCACTTCTTCAACTTTGTTTCCTCCTGTATGGTATGAAAGATTGACAACGACATCTTCTGGTGTATTTTTCAAACTAACTATAGGTATGCCAACATTAACCGTGCCTGTCTGATACCCAATAGGGTAATCCCCATACTTACCCAAAGAGGCAGCTTCAGGAGAAGCTGCAATCGGATTTGGCAACGCCGACTTTACAACTGTTTGTGCGTTACTTACAATTCCAACAATAGCAAAAAACAAAAAAAGAAGTTTTTTCATAAGGTTATATTGTTTTTTTTAAAACCCCCACCCCCATCTCACCACCACGGGCAATTCCCCGGGGTTGGTTTTTAGGCGCAGAAAGTCGTAGAGTATTTGAAAT
>RDXD01000348.1 GCA_004292575.1 Bacteroidota bacterium | reverse complement strand
ATACTATATATGAACCAAGAAGGCCGCGGCATTGGCCTCGTAAACAAACTAAAGGCGTACAAACTTCAGGAGCAGGGTTACGATACGCTCGACGCCAACCTTCACTTGGGCTTGCCGGCCGATGCCCGCGATTATGGGGTGGGTGCACAAATCTTGCGCCACCTAGGCGTTACCAAACTGCGCCTCATTACCAATAATCCTAAAAAGCGGGTGGGTCTTACCGGTTACGGCCTCGAGATTGTGGAAACCGTGGCCATGGCGGTGCATGCCAACCGCCACAACAAAAAGTATTTGGAAACCAAGCGCGACAAAATGGGACACAACATCGACGAGACGCTTGATATTTTAGATTGATGGTTCAACATGAATCTATAATATATTGAGCTAAGCTTGGTTTATGCCGTCTCGGGCTTGGTTTTTATTGCGCCGTAGTATCGTTCGCAGCAACCGCATATTGCCCTCGCGGCTTAGCGGCCATCGCTTTGCCCCAAAACAAGATCATGAAAGAAGGTGATGCGGCCCGAAAACGTACAACAGCTGTTTGGGGACATGGAAACCTCGCAGCCTGCCGGGAGCGGTCTCTAATACTTTGGGTAGGCGTAATTGAGTGCAGTTGGTATTGAAAAAGCTGGTACCTATAGTGTACGGATAAAACCCTGCTCAAATTAACCTTTGGGCTACCTATAATTCCTACAAAACCACCTAAGGTCCGGGGTCGCTGATCCGCTTATAGCCAAAAGCCCCCGTCCCAAATGGTTCGGGGTTTTTTCGTGTTGTGCAGTCGGGTTCAATCTCAGGGGGGCTTGTCGCCTATACGACTAAATGTTTAGCGTTTCGTTGTTCTTTCGGTGTCATTTCCATCGGCTTATATATTATGTTCGTTCCTTGCAGATTGAACGAGTTCGGTGATGTAAAGTGGTAAATGTTTGTCTTGAAATTTTCGTTCAATGTTAACTGATTTGTCAGCAAGTTTTATCGCTTTTAATGCGTATTCTGCTGCTCTCAATGAATGGTCAGCCATATGAGCTGTTGCGACAGCGCGTCCTACGGAACGGGCTACGGCAACTTCAATTGGATTAGTCAATTCATTAGCAACGGCTATTGCGTCAAATAAAGCATTTCTTGCATTACCAACAGAAGTTTTACCTTTTGTCCAGTCCTTCGCAATTTTAATTGCATTGGTCAGTCGTTCGTCAACTTTATTTGTAATAAGCGGCAAAACATTTTCAACACATTTACAAGCCCAGATAATTAGTTGTTTGTGCTGGTCTTTTGTCAAAGGTCCGCCACGATGTTCGGCCACAAATCGTTTGTCTCTCATTTTACACTGCTCCGTTTTTTTAAGTCGCAATCTATCGTCCCAGAATGACCGCTAATCCATAAGCATACGAATGATTCCCCCTTTTCAAACTTGCGTATATTTCATTAAGTAATTGTAGATGAATGCATTATAAAAATTTCTACCAACCAAAAACCGCTTCGTCATTTCAGCGCAATCGGTTGTTTGCTCACTATGGTTAACACTTTCGATTTGTTCTTACAAAGGTTCATTAACAAGGGTTTACAAATTGGCTGCCTTCGTTTACTTTTTGTGAAGTTTGCTTTTTCGCCCTAGGTTAAGCTGGTCAGGTTTATCAATAATTTTAGTCATACTGGGCTTCTTGTTTCTGTGTTGCGCAGGCTTCGTTCTTGTCCTGGCTGTGCTTGACTACGCTCGCCTCACCTTCCGGTACTTTTGGCCTAAGCGTGCAGCAAGGTTTGCTTTGTTTAGTTGGTACCTTGGCGGTTATACTTGGTGAAGATAGCGCTATAGTTATATGTATTCAACTCCGCCCAAAAAAACATCCCTCCCAATTGTCCCGAGTTGATTAATTTCCCGCTCCGCTACGGTTTAGACCCCATAGCGCCGCCCCATTATGAAACGCCGCCATTTTTTACAGCAAACCAGTCTTGCCAGCCTCTCCCTGTTGGCCAGCCGAGCCGCCTGGGCACAATCGGCCAATTTCCCCGCCGTACGCGTGCCCCTGGGCGAGCGCCACTTTAGCAGCCCGGCCGTGGAAGCCATCATCAAGACCCTCCAGGCCAACATCAAAGACCCCGAAACGGCCTGGCTCTTTGGCAATTGCTTTCCCAATACTTTGGATACCACCGTTGATTTTGAGGTGGTTGGTGGCCGCCCCGATACCTATGTTATTACCGGCGATATAGATGCCATGTGGCTGCGCGACAGTACCGCCCAGGTGTGGCCCTACCTGCCGCTCATGAAAGACGATAAAAATCTTCAGCAACTCATCAAGGGTGTAATAAACCGCCACACGGCTTGTATTTTGCTCGATCCCTACGCCAATGCGTTTTATAAAGATGTAAATAAGATAAGCGAGTGGAAAGACGACCTCACCCAAATGAAACCAGGCATTCACGAGCGCAAATGGGAGATAGACAGCCTGTGCTACGCCATAAGGTTGGCACATGGCTATTGGCAGCAAAGCGGCGATACCAGCGCCTTCGACAGCCAGTGGCTCGAGGCCATGCGGCTTGTTTTAAAAACCTTTGTAGAGCAGCAGCGGTTTAAGGGCAATGGACCTTACAGTTTTCAGCGCACCACGGCCTGGGCCACCGATGGGGTGCCGCTCGGCGGTTACGGCTATCCGGTAAAACCCAATGGGCTTATATGTTCCACTTTTAGGCCCAGCGACGATGCCACCATTTACCCGTTTCTTATTCCGTCCAACTATTTTGCCGTGGTGGCATTGGGCCAGCTGGCCGATATCTTAAAAGCCATTACAGCCAATGCTGCCTTCATAAACAGCACCTTGCAGTTACAAGCGCAGGTTAAAAAAGCCATCCAGGCGCACGGCATCATCCAGCATCAGCAGTACGGCCAAATCATTGCGTTCGAAGTAAACGGCTTTGGCAGCGTTAATCTCATGGACGATGCCAACGTACCCTCGCTGCTTTCGTTGCCCTATCTGGGTGCCATAGCCCCGGCCAATCCGCTTTATTTGCGTACCCGCAAGCTGGTACTTAGCACCAACAATCCTTTTTTCTATGTGGGCAAAGCCGGCGAGGGCATTGGTGGTCCACACACCGGTGCCGATACCATTTGGCCCATGAGCATCATTTTGCGGGCCATCACCAGCCAAAGCAACGCCGAAATTGCTTGGTGCATCAAGGCCCTGCGCAACACACATGCCGGCACCGGCTTCATGCACGAAAGTTTCCACAAAGACGACGCCACCAAGTTTACCCGCAAGTGGTTTGCTTGGGCCAATACGCTTTACGGCGAAATGATTTGGAAGGTTTATCGCGAACGAAAATCGTTGCTCGCCTAGCGTAAGAAAATTTGGGCGTGCCCCTTCGGGTCGGGCTTTCCGCTCCAAGTCCTCACCCTCCTTCGTCGGGTTCCGGGCTTTCCGCTCCAATCCCTCACGCGCTGCCGCGGTGCCACGCCATCCCTGTGCGCAGTGCCGTCGAGTAGCATAGATTTTTTCGTCATGCGCATCAGCCACCCCGCGGCAAGCAAAACCCGTATTCAATATTCAATATTCAATATTCAATACGCAAGATTCAAGTCGCGCATTTTAGGCCGTGGTATGGCAAAAACGCCACCCAGCCGTCTCTACACGGTAGAGACCATCGGCACGCCCGATATTGTAACCATGGG
>RDXD01000347.1 GCA_004292575.1 Bacteroidota bacterium | reverse complement strand
CACTGGCACCTTACCGAAGACCAGGGCTGGCGCATTGAAATCAAGAAATATCCCAAGCTGCAATCGGTGGCCGCCTGCCGCAAAGAAACCCTGGTGGGGCACTACACCGACCGCCCCGTCACCTTCGATGGCAAGCAATATTGCGGTTATTATACCCAAAAAGAAGTGCAGGAAATTGTAGAAAAGTTTTTTGGCAGAAAGCCTAATCGCGGGGTTAATCCCGACGAGGTGGTAGCCCTTGGCGCGGCCATACAAGGTGCCGTGTTGACTGGCGAAGTAAAAGACGTTTTGTTGTTAGACGTAACACCTTTAACCCTAGGAATCGAAACCCTTGGCGGTGTGCTTACCCCCATGATACCGAGCAACACCACCATACCCACAAAAAAAGTTGAAACCTTTAGCACGGCGGCCGATAACCAGCCTGGTGTAGAAATACACGTTTTGCAAGGCGAGCGTACCAAGGCTGTAGACAACAAAAGTCTTGGTCGTTTCCAGCTCAGCGATATTCCGCCAGCGCCCCGTGGTGTACCTCAAATTGAAGTGACCTTCGATATTGATGCTAATGGCCTGCTACATGTAAGTGCCAAAGACAAAGGCACTGGCAAAGAGCAAAAAATAAGAATTGAAGCTGGCAGTGGACTGAGCAAAGAGGAAATAGAGAAAATGAAAAACGAGGCGAAGGCCAACGAAGAAACTGACCGGGTAGAACGCGAACGCATCACTAAGTTGAATGAAGCCGATAGCCTAATTTTCCAAACTGAAAAGCAGTTGAAAGACTATGGCGAAAAGGTGCCACAAGACAAGAAAGCACCTATAGAAAGCGCCTTGTCCGCGTTGAAAGAAGCACACAAGTTGCAGGACATTGCCGCTCTCGATGCTGCTACTGCCAAACTGAACGAAGCATGGACAGCAGCCAGCCAAGACATTTACAATGCCATGAACGAAAAAGAAGGTGCGCAGGCATCAGCTCCGGAAGAGCCCAAAGCCAATGCCAAAAATGACAGCGAGACAGTAACCGATGCAGAGTACGAAGAGGTAAAATAGATTGAAAAAGAGAAAAAGGCCGCTTGATTGCGGCCTTTTTTTATGCCTTGCATATACCTAGCCTATAGCAAGTATGGTTGCCAGTAACTCAAATACCGTAGAATAGCTGGTGTATTAACTCCCTAAAAGCCGGAACGGTTGGCAGATTTGCGATGGGCGGGCTTTTCAATACAGAATTTCATCCAAAAAACTGCACTTCCCTAAGTCCTATTACCGGGGTAAACCATCTATAATGATATAATGCATGATTGGCTTTCTGGTGTATAAAAATATATGTTTTCAAACACCAAACCAGTAAATTGTTTGTAGTGTAGCGATGAAGAACCACGATTTGGTTGCACAGTTCTTTTGGGGTGTCGCCCGTTGCCATGAGCTCATGTAGTTTGTTAGAATTTAATCAGAGTTTTGTCCTATGCATGAAACCATGCCAAGAAAGTTAAGATGCTAGTGAAAATTATTTTGTCCAATATCTTGGCCCAGTTTACTCATATTTTAGTGTTCCAGTAGGCTTACCAATAACTGACCGGGTATGGGCCAAGGCGGACTTCTGCATATTCAGCATCCTATGCTTTACACCACAGTTCCAGTGCAGCCAAAATGTACAATCTAAGATGATTGGTTCCGCTTTAGCCAATAAGTCATGCGGGCCGAGTGTGGCTTCGCTTTCGCTAGCGGCAACAATTTACCAGCCTACTCTGGTGGCAATGCCAAACAACGATGCTAATTTTTGCATGTCCACCATAAGCCGTATTGCCCGCACTCCCAATCAATAATCTTTTGTACCCCAATAAAATATACACTACGGCTAAGCCGTGGGTTTGTGCTGCTGCCGCGGTAGAATATGTGCCGGGTTTAAAACGTGCTACAGACGGTTGTGGCCGCGTGTCATTAATGGAGCATAGTGGGTAATATTGCACCTCAGCCCTTTTTGTCAACCCAATACCAACCCTACCCTTTTCCAAGTGTTTGGCCTATTGGTGCTGCAAACGTATTCAGGTTTGTGCTTAACTGTTGCAGTAAAAGCTTAGCGCTTGAGCGCACTAACTCAAAGCCTCTTTGGCAGTAGTAAGACAATAAGCGGTGCGAAATGACGCAAGCATCAGAACGCTGCTTCGCTGATTTAGAATACTCAAAGCAGTACATTGTGCATTTCTGGCAAAACGAGCCGGCGGCAAACTGATGGCCATAAATGCATAATAGGTAACCATCAAATATGGCCCGCGTCAAAGCAGAAGCAGTTTCGGTCACACCAGAACCGACAGACAAGCCGCCTTTCTCGATGTATTCTAGGGAAATCTTAAAATTTTGTTACAGAAAGTCTTTAAAAGGGATAAGTTTGACCGCTGTTAATCAAATACGGTGCATAGTCACTAAGCTTGCCTAGCTTGGGTTGGTAGTACGGCCATTTTTTTAAAGCCGGGCTAAACAAACGCCCCTTTATTAACGCCACATAAATACGAATACAACTTTTCTTCATTTCATAAAACCCAAAACAGCAATATGAACTTAAATTCAACCCAAACTTTTATGAGCAGGAATGGTGGCCTAGGCCGTCCTTCCACAATAAAGCTTTTTGCAGGTGCTTTGTTTTGTTTCTTGACCGTAGCAGCACAGCTTGCTTCGGCACAGTGTTTGCCACGTAATCGGTCGGCGTTAGATTTTACTTCGGATCTTGGTACGTTGGCGCAGTTAGTAAGCGTGAACAACCCCATCACGCCCATTACATACAACACAGCAAGGGCTAGCGGTGCCACTTTTACCGGCCTGCCCAACGGTGTTACCGGTACTTGGGTAAATAATGCTGTTACCATCAGCGGCACACCTACCGAATCCGGCATTTTCGCATGGACGGTAAAGTTAACCGGCGGTTGCGAATTGGTGCCAACAAGTGGAGCTGGCGTAATTACAGTTGCCCCCTTGGCTATACTCACTGCCACCACTACCGAAATTTGTGGTAACGGCTCAACCACAATAAGCATAGAAAACCCTAAACTAATAGGTTTTGCCCACTGGCAATGGTATAGCGGCAGCTGCGGTGGCACTAAAATTGGTACCGGAACTTCTATAACCGTAAGCCCTAATGCCACCACCCAATATTTTGTGAGGCGCGAGGGCCTATTGGTTACGCTACCCGCCTGCGCCAGCATCACCATTGCGGTAAGCACGCCTCAAAACTGGTATCTTGATGCTGACAACGATGGCTACTATACCGGAGCGCCTGTTTTGGCGTGTAGCAGCCCCGGGCAGGGATACAAAACAAACGTAACGGGAGGCAACGATTGTGACGACTCCAAGCCTAGTGTAAACCCTGGTGCCAGAGAAGTGTGTGGCAATTCCATTGATGACAACTGCAACGGCCTTATAGATGAAAATTGCTGTAGCGGTATCATTATAAGTGTACCGAGGGCAGCGCTTATTTGGGAAACAATTGGCGCGATAACGAAAGGTGAAATTACTGTGAGTCTTAATAGAGCTTGCAGCTCGCCAGTATCGGCTAATTGGAGCTTCGTTGATGGTACGTTTGTAAACCACATCGCCATAGCTGGTCAAGACTTTGTTGCCGCCTCCGGAACCGTCGTTTTTGCGCCGGGTGAAACACAAAAAACAATTATTCTTGAGGTACTCAGCGATGGTTTAG
>RDXD01000410.1 GCA_004292575.1 Bacteroidota bacterium | reverse complement strand
CAATGGCTTTTCAATTGCAATAACCGCCATCAAAAATCGTTTTCTTAAAGGGGTGGTGATAATGGTGATAATGCCGCTTCAACTTTGATAAGAATTAAAATTAGGTTATGAAAGGAATACTTAAACTGGGCTTATTGTGTGTGGCTGTACTGATTGGTGTGGGTGCACAAGCTCAGCCCAAAAGAAAGGCACCGCCTAAGAAAGTAAACACCAAAAAAAGTGTTCCGAAAGCGAAAGTTGAAACACCCCCGGTGGTAGTAGCACCACCCGTGGTGGAGAAGGATACCATAGCCTTGGCTGCGCCGGAAAAAACCCGCAGGGCAACCACCAGTGTTCAGGGCGACTTGGTTCGGGATAAAACCCCGTTGGCTTACGACCATATTCGCATTGACGACCAAGTGTACAAACAAATTGTTTGGCGCGAGCTGAATGTGAGAGAGCGCATTAACCTACCATTCGTTTATGAGGCAACTGAAGACAACGGTAGCCAAAAGTTTTTTAACATCTTACTGCGCCACATCAAAGACGGCGACGTTACTGCGTTTAGTGGCGTAAACGATCGCTTTACTACCCCGCTTGAGGTGGACGCTATTGCAACCATGCTGGCGGGTAAAAAAACGGTTCAGCGCATACCAGATGTGGCTAACGACCCTACACTCAGTTTAGGGCTAATGAAAGATACCACCATCCGTAACGATTTTGATGACCGCACCATTACCTCGTATAGACTAAAGGAAGAGTGGATTTTCGACCGCGAAACATCGCGTCTAGTGGTGCGCATACTCGGTATAGCGCCGGTTAAGTCAATTTATAATGAGGATGGTTCGTTTCGTGATTCGTACGCACTTTTTTGGTTGTTTTATCCCGATTTGCGCCCCTATTTGGCCAAATACGAAGCCTATAACCCCAGAAACATGGGTGCCCGCATGAGTTGGGAAGAGATTTTTGAAACCCGCTATTTTGGCAGCTTTATCTATAAAAGCACCATCAACAACCCCTTTGATAAGCCACTTGCCGGTTATATTAACGACCCATTGATGCGTTTGCTAGAAGGCGATAACATAAAAGAGGAAATTTTTAACTGGGAGCAAGACCAGTGGAGTTATTAGAGGACGTGGAGTCCATCTTTATACTTGGCCTAATGGCACACCAAAACCCCCAAAGCACTATGCCTTGGGGGTTTTGCTTTCGAAATAGGCCAAAATTGTATTGGCCTTGTGTTGCCCTACGGCCTCAATAAGCGCTGCGGCGGGTGTTTGTTGTATTTTTTTTACCGATTTAAACTTTTTTAATAGGGCTGTGGCCGTGGCTTTGCCAACCCCGGGTATCTGCTCAAGTTCGTTGGCAAAGGTGCCACGGCTGCGCTGTTCCCGGTGAAAAGTAATGCCAAAGCGGTGCACTTCGTCGCGCATTTGGCGCAGCAGTTTCAATGCCGGGCTGCTCCAAGGCAGTTTTATCGATTCGGTGTCGCCAGTAAAAAATAGTTCTTCCACGTTTTTGGCCAGCCCCACCAGCGTCATTTGCCCTTGAATATTAAGTTCCACAATGGCTTCCATGGCCGCACTCAATTGGCCTTTGCCACCATCAATCACCACCAGTTGTGGTAGCGGTTCGCCGTTGCTGCACAGCCGTTTGTAACGTCGGCCCACGGCTTCTTTCATGGTTGCAAAGTCGTTTATGCCTTCCACCGTTTTTACGTTGAACTTGCGGTAATCGCCCTTGCTGGGTACTCCATTCTTAAAACACACCATGGCGCTAACGGGGTAGCTACCCTGGAAATTGGAGTTGTCGAAACACTCAATGTGCAGCGGGAGGTGGGGCAGTTGCAACAGATCTTGGAGTTGTTCCAATATCTCCACGTGCTGGCTTTCGGTTTTGGTGCTAATGTGCAGCAGGGTTTTTCGGCGTAGCTCCTGCATAAAGTACTCTACGTTTTGAAAACCCAGCTCGAGTAGTTTCTTCTTCTCGCCTGCTTTGGGCTCCACCACCGTCACATTTTCCTCGGCATATTCCACCGCAAACGGCACCACAATTTCGGTGGCATCGCTATTAAAGTTTTGGCGCACGGCAGCTATGCCAAAGGCTAATACCTCTGCCTCGGTTTCGTCCAGCTTGGGTGTAAGTTGCAGGTTGTGGGTTTGTACAATGGTGCCGCTGCGCACCATTAGGTAGTTAAGATAGGCTACCTCGTTGGTTTTTACCAGCGCAAACACATCTAAATCGCCCAGCCGTTGGCTTACAATTACGCTTTTGCTTTGGTAGCTTTCCAAGTGGTCGAGCTTCTTTTTTACCATGGCAGCTTTTTCAAACTGCAAGGCTTCCACATGCATTTGCATGGTTTGTTTGTAGTGTTGCACCACATCGGTAAGCTTACCTTTAAGCACCTGTTTTATGCGTGCAAGCCCCTCGGCATATTCTTCCTGCGTTTGCAATCCGGCGCAAGGGCCCATACAGTTGCCCAGGTGGTACTCTAAGCAAACCTTAAACTTTTTTGCTGCAATGTTTTTTGGGGTTAGTGGTAGCTTGCAAGTGCGCAGCGGAATGTGCTGCTTTATTAAAACCAGCAGTTCACGCACCCGGGCCACCGAGGTAAACGGCCCCAAGTACTCGCTGCCGTCGTTTATTTTTCGCCGGGTAAGAAATACGCGGGGAAAGGGTTCTTTGCGAATAACAATGTACGGATAGGTTTTGTCGTCCTTTAAATCAATATTGAACTTGGGTTGGTGCTGCTTGATGAGTGCGTTTTCCAAAAACAGGGCATCTTGCTCACTGCCAACAATGGTAAACTCAATGCGGTGTATGCGCTGTACCAACTCGTGGGTCTTATAGCCCGTAAAGGTTTTGTTGAAATAGGAACTAACACGCTTTCTAAGGTCTTTGGCTTTGCCAATATAAATGATGGTGCTGCCGGCGTCGTAGTACTTGTAAACGCCAGGCTGATGCGGCAGCGTGGGGGCAATGGTCTTAAACTGTTCGGGAGTCATGGGGCGGTGGCGAAAAAGAGGCCACGCAAGTTACGGCTTATCCCATACAACCTTGGTGTTGCGGGTTTGGCGCTGATTGCCGTAATAGAGCGTGCTGCTTATTTGAAAGCTTTGGTTATGCACCCACAGCATATTGTCAACAATGGTGGTATCGCCCTTAGTGGTATTTACTTGTAGAATTACATTTTTTACCCGCTTTGTTTCGGGCAGTAGCAAAACGGTGGCTTGCCGTAGTGGCAAACTGGGGTTGCTGCTGGTAATGCTAAATGTAATGTTGTTAAGGGAAAGATCGCTAAAACTCTCCTCGTTGTACATGGTGCGCAATGGACTGCTGTTAACGTCGTATTGGCAAAATGGTGCGGCCAAGGCTAAAAATTCGGCATGGGTTATAAGGCCCGAGTCGGTGCGCTTACCATTTTGATACACGGTTTTTTCAATGGCAAATGGGGTACTGTCCACATAGGCTATTTGCTCCTTTAGGTACTGTGTAAACGGGTACAATGGCTCCATGGCAGCGGCGGTGCCGGTACTATCTGTGATGGTTGGAGCCGGTTTGGTGGGGGCAGTGCCCGATTTGCAGGCCCAAAGCAAAAAAAATAAAACAGCGGCAGGGTATAAGCGCATGAGGTTAACCGTTGGTGGATGCTTTACAACGGCTGCAATTTGAACTAAATTGTACCGTTAGTGCAAACTTTTTACCACACCAATCTTAAAACCGTAGTCAATTAGGTTTTCGTGAATGGGGTAGGCCGATATGGCACTGGATTTTAGCTGGTAGCGAATTTGTGGGCCAGCCTGCCAGTTGAGCCCACCAGTTTTAAAGCTGACGAAAGCCTCAACGGCGGTGTTTACGTTAAACCGCCGGATAATGTTGGGCTGCTGTATGTAATGCGCATAATTGCTACTGAGCAAATAGGCGTTGGTGTTAATTTGATAAGTAGGCTGCACGGTACCCGACACGTAAATGTTGGCCTGCTTGCCGTTGGTAAGCTTTAAATCGAAGCCAATGGGGATAGCAATTTGCCAAAACTGATTGTTAATCTGAGCCGATTTGCCCAGAGGGGTGTTGCTGCTAAGCGACGACATTTGGTAGATGGTATCCCCGGCGCTAGGGCCATGGTTTAAAATAATATGCGATTGGGTACTTTCGGTTTCATAAGCGTCGATGGCGTATTGCCTAAAGTTTACCTGCAAGCCGGTTTTGACCCTAAAGTTTTTGGTAACATTAAAAAGCACGGCTGCACCCGCTTCCATGCCCAAATCGGGCCGCTGACGTATAAAGTTTTCGGCCCCATGGGTTACGTTAGGCGATAATGGCGCGGCATTATTGAAGTGTGGATCAGTATTTTTAGCTTCGGTTACAAAACGGTAGCTTATGGACGGGCTCGCATAGAACTGTAGATTCCAGCGCTGCCGCTTTTTTCCGGTGGCCATGGCTAGGCGGTTGAGTTCTAACTGGGCGGCCAGCAGTTGCTGTTCTTTTTGAAGTTGGGCTTCGCCAAGTGTTTCATCTGGCAGCGTTGCATGGCCCGGATGGGTATTGCTGTAATCGGGTTTATTTTGTAGGGTATTGCTAAACTCGGCAGCATCAATGGCCAGTTCTGCCGGGGCAACCAATTTGGCTATGGCGCCATTCAAATTGGGGGATTGATTACTTAAATTAGAGGCTTGTTCTGCTCCATCGGCCTTGGCCGAGGCTATGCCGGTTGCGTACAAAGCATCTGCCTGTTGCGCTGTTGGTTTATCGGCGCTTTCGTCATCAATTTTTGCCGCGCTGCTGTGGGCTGCGGGTATGCTTTTGCCAAAGTTGTATAGCGTGGCTGCTTCGGTTTCTGGGGCAGTTTGGGTAGCAAATACCGCGTTGTTGGGTGCCGTGTTGTTTTCGTGGGTGGCCGTTGTAACAGTAACCAAAGTTGATTTTGGCGCTACGGCGTTAGAAAACAGCGATTTGGTGGGATGAACCAAAATTACACCTGTGGTAAAAATGGCGCCAATTAAGATGCTGGCAAAGCCCAAGGCGGGCCAGCGTTGCTCGTTTTCGGTTCTAAGCTGGGCATCAATATTTCTCCATACCCTGTCAGAAGGATACATCCGCTGCTGTTCCGCAGCATTGCTGAGGAATTGCTCGAAATCATCGTCGAGGTTAAAAAGTTGTTTCATGTTGCTCGCATTGCCCTATAGGCACTTATGGTTAAGCGCAAATAAGAAGGGGTGTTTGGTTGTACAGTGCGGAAAATGGCTACGTTAAAAGCATAGAGGAAAACACGCTTTCGACTAAGACACTCAAATTGCTGCCCACCGCTCGCCCTTTAGTTCTGGTTGTTCTAAAATTCTCTTTTTTATCAGTACCTGTTCCAGCAAAGCTTTGGCCCTGGTGTATTGGCTTCGGCTTGTACTTTCTCCTATTTCTAACATCTCTCCTATCTCTTTGTGGCTGTACCCTTCAATGGCATACAAATTTAGCACCGTGCGGTAGCCAATGGGCAGCAGTCTTATGCTTTCCACCACCTGTTTGGCTTGCATTAGCGATGGAATATTGTCTTTAACCTGCGCTTGAACGGCCTGGTCAAGATCCACGCTTTCGTTGAACTTTTTATTCTTTTTTAGCAAGTTAATGCAGGTATGCACCATAATTCGCCGTATCCAACCCTCAAATGCGCCCTTATTTTGAAAGGTGTGCATCTGCGTATAAACCTTCAAAAAACCTTCTTGTAGCATGTCTTCAGCATCCTCGCGAGAGGCTGCAAACCGATGACAAACGGCCAACATTTTGGGACTGTACCGATTGTACAGCTCGCGCTGCGAAATTGAACTGCCCTGTAAACAACCTGCTATAAGTACGTCTTCGCTCATGTATGATTGTGCTAACAACCACACAAGTTAGACATTTAGGAATACAAAATGCTGCACAGGTATAAAAATTATAAAATATTTAAAAAAAAGTGGCCGTTATTTCAATCTTTTGCGTTTTGTGGCCAGCCAACTTAAAAACAGCCTGTATATTACAGCCTTCGGTTAATGGTTGTTACTGTTGGCTAACGTTGTGAATTTGGCAATCGCTAACCAATGCCGTTTACCTAAGCGGAAAGCATATCAACCCTTCGGGTTTTAGGCGTCAAAATTAATTCTGCTCACTACAATCCTACCAGCCCTTCGGGCTTAATACAATCACGAAGTGGTGACATAATTATCGAAAATGTGTCGCTTTTTTAAAACAACTAACCCCGGTGATACAGTCAGTTAATGTTTATCAAATTTAGTCTTTCACTCTTATTGCTGAAGTAAACGGCAATGAATCATCAACCTCAAATGTCCACAAATGGCATAACCGGGCACAGTTGTGAAACTTTGAACAAAGTGCTGCCAGTAAGGTACAAGACTTACCTTTGGGTGCTTCTGTTTACCACAATGTTGTTAAACGTGCCACCGCCAAACCCAACCCCCGCAAGCAAAAATCAACCGATGTTGTAGGCGTTATACAGCCAAGCGTATTTAAACACCAACGCCGATGCACCTTAAGAGACACACAAAAAATGAGCTTATGAAAAAACTGCTATTAATTGCCTTGGTAACCAGCTTTGTATTTGGCGAGTGCAACAAGAACGAAAATCCAGCTCCGCCACCTGCCAGTAATTTTCAGCCTACCAAGGCGGGTAGTGTATGGAATTTCCGCAACACCAACCTGCTAACTGCTGCCACCAGCAATTTTTCGCTTACCGCTTTAGCCAAAGACAGCACGCTAAGTGGCCGCGTTTACCGTGTGTTTGCCAACAGCAGCGGACCTAACGAGTACTTTGCGAATCTTGCCGGCGAGTATTTTCAATTTGGCAGGTTTGAAGGTATTGCCAGCCCGGTAGATTTGCTTTACTTAAAGCCAGAATTGCCCGTTGGCGGCACTTGGCAAGAAGTAAAAACCATAACCGTTAGCAATGTTCCCGTTACCGTAACCTTTAACTACAGGCTGGCCGAAAAAGGCATCAGCTTTGTGGTGGGTGCCAACACTTTTACCAAAGTGACGCGGGTAAGTTTGGAGCTGAACGCCGTAGGGCTACCCATTACCAGCCAAAGCATCAACTTCTACTATGCCGACGGCATAGGCCGCATTTTTAGCAAGGTAAAATTGGTGGTGCCGCTGGCCGGCATCAATAACGACTCTGAAACAGCACTAACGAGCTATACGTTGGCGCCTTAATGTCAGACCTTTGGCGCAGAAGCAAATGAGCGACAAAGTTTTTTTTGTTGCCACATCTTGCACCGCTATATTTGCAGCCCAAAACAAGAGTCCGCAAGGGAAATTGTTTGGGATCTGGTTTAAAACACCGATGGTGCGGTAGCTCAGTCGGTAGAGCAAAGGACTGAAAATCCTTGTGTCGCCGGTTCGATCCCGGCCCACACCACCACCTAAAAACGCTGAACGCAACTACTGTTGCTCAGCGTTTTTTTTTGACGTGTTCAACGCGTCTTGCCAAGTAAAAATGGGGCTTGCAACCAGCCATATAAACCGGGAAGTACTGCTGCCAGGTTGCATTTTATTTGTGTTACCACACGTACCTTGCGCTGGGCAAAATGTGCTAAACCGTTGAAACCCCTACTTTTACGCCCTACACAAGTAACCCATGGTTGGCAAGGCTCCTTAATAATAACAGGGGTGCAAGCTTGCAGTGGGCAAAAGGGGTGGCTATTAACCAAGATGACTCAAATTAGGAAAAACTGAATTTACGGGTTAGCTCCGTCCAATAATCGGACGGCTGACCCGTTTTTGTATAGAATCGTAAGTGCTTAATTATCAGCCCATTTTAAAATTATAATGTGGCTGACGTGGCGAAGCTGTATCTACAAGCGCCAAGCGGCAAATGGTTTTTGGTAAGTTGTTATTTTAAGCCGTTGGTGGCTAACTTTGAAAACTCATGTCCATTACACCTCACGCTACTGCTTCGGCGCATTGGCTGGCAGTTTATACCGCCCCACGCTCGGAAAAAATTACCAACCACCGTCTTCAGCTGGCCGGCATAGAAACCTATTGTCCGTTGAATATGGTTTATCGCAAATGGAGCGACCGCACCAAAAAGGTGGAGGAGCCATTATTTAAAAGCTATGTTTTTGTGAAGGTAACCGAGGCAGAGCGCCAGATGGTAAGGCAAACACCAGGCGTTTTAAATTTTGTGTATTGGTGTGGTAAGCCTGCCATTATAAAACCCCAAGACATAGCAACCATCCGCCGTTTCCTAAACGAGTACGACGCTGTAGAACTGGAAAGTTTGGCCAGCGATGCCGCCACACCCATACTGCCAGGCGCACAAGTAATGGTGCAAAGTGGCCTTATGATGGGCAAAGAGGGTACTGCCCTGCGGGTGGGTAAAAATATGGTAGAGGTGCGGCTTGAAAGCCTTGGCTTTACCTTAATTGCCAAAATTGAGCGTAAAAAACTGTCGGTAAAATCCAAAACCCGGGCCTAAGCGCCCTACCCCTGCCGCTATGCACGTTTCAAGACTCATTATTTTTCTGGCCCTAACTACTCTGCTACTGGGGGCTTGCCAAAGCACCAAGCAGGCTGCGGACCAGTTCCGGTATTTCGATAAAAACCTCGATACCTTAAACACCCTGGTGGCTAACCTGAGCGAGCCACAAATACGCGAAGGCGACCAACTGCTGATACGGGTATTTAGCGCCACGCTAAACCAAGAGCAGGCAGCCCTTTTTAATCTTAATGCAGATGATGCCAACGGTTATGTGGTAGATGTAACGGGTAGCATAAGCATGCCCGTGCTGGGAAAAATTAAAGTGGATGGCCTTACCAAGTTTGAACTGGAGCAACTGCTGATTAAGCAATTGGCTACGTACATTAAAAATCCGGTCGTAAACATCAATTTTTTAAACTTTAGGGTGCTTATGCTGGGCGAAGTAACCCAACAGGGCTTTGTAAAGTTTGCTACCGAAAAAGCCACGGTGCTAGACGCCATAGGTTTAGCCGGGGGGTTGCTAGAGACCGGCCTGCGCACCAATATTTTAGTGATACGGCAACTGCCAGGGGGCAAAAAAGACTATGGCCGACTAAATATTAACGATGCCCGCATTTTTGCATCTCCCTATTTTCAGGTACAGCAAAACGATGTGGTATATATTTTACCCAACGACACCCGCATTGCGTTGTTTAAGCGATCGGTAAACCCCGTTTTTCGCGATTTGCCGGCCTATGCCGGCCTAATGGCAAGCCTACTCGCCATCGCAGCCTTTATCATTACGCTTACCCGATAGCATAAAGCATGAATCCCTTTCCCTCAGAATATACCCCCACCGGCGATGCGCAAGGGCAAGGAAAGTTTTCCCCTTCCGATATTCTATTTAAATATCTGGCATACCTGCCGTTGTTTTTAATTTGTATTATTGGCAGTGTAGGCACTGGCATACTCTACCTGCGCTATACCACACCAAAATACCTGTCGGGTACACAAATACTTATTAAAAGCAGCCCCGAAACCCAGGATAATTCCAACCAAGGCGAGCTGCTGGATGTAGCCCTTTTTGGCTCCAAGCAAATCAATATTTCAAACGAGCTGGAGCGGTTGCGGTCGCCCAAAGTGGTGGTGCGTACGGTTGTAAAAAACAATTTCCACATCAACTATTTTAACGAAGGCACCATACGCACCAGCAATATTTACAACCAGGTGCCCTTTAGATTGCAGCCCATAAAAATTGTAGATAGCAACCGCACCTACCGCATCCGCTTTACCGATCTTACCCCCAACGGCTACACATTAATGCTGAACGAAGAGCAGCAGGAAATACACCGCTGGACCGACGAATTAAACATCAACGGCAGCCTGTTTACCATTGTGCCCACAACCCCGCCTACCAATAGTGGGGGCGTCAACATTATTACCTGGGTACACCCCAAAGCCCGGGCCAATGAAATATTGGGACAGCTTATGATAAGCCCCCGTGGTGCTGAAACCACCATTTTGGATTTGAGCGTCAAAAACGACAATCCCCTGCTGGGCCGTGCCATACTAGAAGCCTTGGTGGATGAATACAACCTGTACAGCATTGAAACCAAAACCCAAAGCGCCAAAAACATCATTGGTTTTATACGCTACCGCTTAGATACACTGGCGCAGGAAATAAAGATGATTGAAACCGAAGTAGGCAGCCTGCGCGACCCAAAAACATCACTAGGCATTACTGAACAATCTACCTTTTATTTAAACCGGTTTAGCGAAACCGAGCAACAGCTGATTGAAATTGATATAAAAGTGGCCAAAATTGAGCAGATAGAGGCTTACCTGAACGATAAAAACAACCGCAATAAGAAAGTCCCCAGCACTTTTGGCTTGGAGGATGCCACGTTAACCGGCTCAATTGGTGTTTATAATGCCCTGCAAACCCAGCGCGACAAAGACGGGCCAAACCTGCAGCCGGATGGCGCTTTGCTGCAGCAATTGGATGTGGAGCTGGAGGCGGCGCGTCAAAGCGCGCTGGAGAGCTTGAAGAACTATGGCTTGATGCTACAGCGGCAAAAAAGCGATCTTTTGGTGCGCAGTGGCAGCAGTGGGGCAGCACTGGCAGCCATACCCGAAAAGCAACGGCGGCTTATAGAGCTCGAGCGCCAACAGAAAGTAAAAGAAAACCTATACCTGTACCTGCTGCAAAAGCGCGAAGAAAGCGCTTTAACCACCGCCAATACCGAACCCAGCTACGAGCAACTGAGCGATGCAGGGGGCAGCTTAAGCCCCATAGAACCCGACGAGGGTAAAATTCGCCTCTTCTCCATTTTATTTGGATTTATGCTGCCCATTGGCCTTATATACCTACGCGATTTGCTGAACGATAGGGTTTATACCCGCGACGACATACAAAAGAAAACCAGCATACCCATTGTGGGCGAAATAGGCCATGTGGACGATGCCCGCAGCCTGGTGGTGGCGCACAAAAGCCGCAGTATTATTGCCGAGCAGTTTCGCATTATTCGCAGCAACCTCAATTTTGCCATGCTTAACAAGGAGTTTAAAACCTTGTTAATTACCAGTACTGTATCGGGCGAGGGTAAAAGTTTTATCAGCATCAACATGGCAGCGGTGTTGGCCCTTAATGGCAAAAAAGTGGCCTTGCTGGAGTTTGACTTGCGCAGGCCGCGCATTCTTACCAATCTCGAAATACAAAAAACGGGTGTTGGCATTAGCAATTGCCTACTGGGCCTAGCCAAACCCGAAGATGTGTACACCCCCATGAAAGAATTTCCCGATTTACACATCTACCCCAGTGGCATAGTGCCGCCCAACCCTGCCGAACTGGTGATGAGTGACACCAACCGCGTTTTTTTCGATTATCTCAAAGCCAACTACGATTACATCATCATCGACAGTGCCCCCGTAGGCCTCGTAAGCGATACCTTTAGCCTGGCACCTTTTGTGGACGCCTCCATTTACTTGGTGCGCCACCGCTTTACCTACAAGCGGCAGGTTAGTTTTGTGGACGAAATTTTTGCGCAGGGCAAACTGCCCAACCTCTTTATTGCGGTAAACGACCTTAAAATGGGGGCCCGCTTTGGCTACTACGGCTATGGCTACGGCTACAGCAAGGGGTACGGCTACGGCAACTACACCGGCTACAGCAGCGGCTACTTTAGCAGTGGCGCCAATGGCTACTACGATGTAAAACCAACCCGGTGGCAGCGCTTTTGGCAGCGCTTTAGGCGGGGCAAGGGGAAGGGTTAAGGTCAAGCCCGCCCGGACGACTTGGTCGGACGGGGCTGAGGTGCCGCCCTGAGCCTGTCTAAGGGTTAAGGTTAAGCGTTTAGCAGCCATACTCCACTCTCATGGTAGCGTGCATTTAGCCCTGAAAGGGCGCAATCTACCAGCGAGGCGGTATAGCCCCTCGCAAACTCGCAAACGCCCCTGGCAAACGCCCCTCGCCTCGCAAACGCCCCTCTCAAACAAGCAACAATCAATATTCAATACGTTAATAGGTCAAGTTGGAATTTGAGGATAAGTTTAAGGTCAAGCCCGCCCGGACGACCTAGTCGGACGGGGCTAAAGGCGCCGCCCTGGGCCTGTCGAAGGGTTGAGGTCAAGCCCGCCCGGACGACTTGGTCGGACGGGGCTAAAGGCGCCGCCCTGAGCCTGTCGAAGGCGCCGCCCTGAGCCTGTCGAAGGGGGTTAAGGCCCAGCGTTTAGCAGCCATACTCCACTCTCATGGTAGCGTGCATTTAGCCCTGAAAGGGCGCAATCTACCAGCGAGGCGGTATAGCCCCTCGCAAACCCGCAAACCCGCAAACCCGCAAACCCGCAAACGCCCCTCGCCAACGCCCCGCCCCTCGCAAACTCGCAAACGCCCCGCCCTCTCTTCCTTGACCCCGTCGTCTCTCTCGACCTCAACCTTTTTCTTGCCCTCTCCCATCATCATCGCTCCCGGCCGCAAGCCTAAGCAGTATCTGCGCGAGCTGTGGCGCTACCGCGACTTGATTGGGCTATTTGTAAAACGCGACTTTACAGCCAAGTACAAGCAAACCTTGCTGGGGCCTTTGTGGCACTTTATACAGCCGGCCATGACCACCGCCGTAAGCGTAGTGCTTTTTAACCTGGTGGCAAAAATTGGAACCAACGGCGCCAATATGGTGCTGTTTCAAATGGCAGGGATTGTTATTTGGACTTACTTTAGTGCTTGCTTTGTAAGCACCTCGGGTACGTTTATAGCCAACGCCGGCATTTTTGGAAAAGTGTATTTTCCGCGTTTGGCCACGCCCATCAGCGTCATTATTAGTCAGTTGGTGCAGTTTGGCATTCAGTTTTTGCTGCTGTTGTGCACCATGGCTTTTTTTGCCCTTAGGGGCGAGGCAGTTGCGGTGCATTGGGGCTGGTTGCTATTGCCCTATTTAGTGCTGTTGATGGCTTGCATGGGCTTGGGTCTCGGCATCATTATCAGCAGCGTCACCACCAAATACCGCGATCTTACGGTCATGATCAGCTTTGGCGTACAGCTGGTAATGTATGTAAGCGCTGTTAACTATCCCATAGCAGCCCTTGCCGATACCCCACGTTTGGCCGCCATTGTTCAGTACAACCCGTTAGCTGCCATGGTAGAGCTGTTTCGCAACACGGTGCTGCACCTGCCTGTAGCAAACTTGGGCTTTACCTTGGCATACAGCACCGCCTGGGCCATTGGCCTGCTGGTGTTGGGTGTTCGGGTGTTTAGCAGGGTGGAAAGAACGTTTATGGATACGGTGTAAGAAGCGTGCTAATGCAAAGTCAATTTTGAACTGAATAGCAGTTTTCAGATGCCGCTTTGCAAACACTGGTGGTAACACAAATGCACTTGTACAGCTATTGGGCACTGCTGATATTGGCATCACCCAAGTTGAGCTGCCGACCACGGCGTAGGTTTTGGAGTAGGGTGCGGGAGGCATTGAAGAACAAGGCCCGTAGCACGACCATAATTATAAGCATTGGCCAGGCATCCATGGCATATTTAATTTTATACAAGCTAACTTTAAGGATTATACAACCACAATACTTGATGATGTGATTTTAGCGATCCCTCCCGATGTTTTACCAATTATTGACGCCTATTGGATGTCGTCTTTCAATGAGCGGTTTTACGGGAACCTGCAATCTGTGCGGGCATCACCAACAGATTCATTGCGCAGGTTAGCACGAAAAATAAAGTCCATTGTTAAGTAGCCTAAGAGCCGACCGGTATATTCGAGTATGCTGATTAAAGAAATGAGAAAGGTCATAAAAAATATCTTTGAAACGTTCGGGTTAGAAATCAACACCATTAAAGGCAAGCAACAGCTCGCCTATAAAAATGAAATACAGCGGTTAAGGGCAGTAGGGAAGACTCCTTTTGCAAGCATTATAGATATCGGTGCCAATACGGGACAATTTGCTGCCCATGCCAGGGCTGCATTCCCTATGGCAAGCATTATTTCATTTGAACCCATTGAAGCTTGTTTTGTCGAATTAAAAAAGCGGTTTGCCGGCGACGAAAATTTCAAGGCTTACAACTGTGCCATAGGGTGCAGTAATCGTAAGGCAACTTTTTACAACAATGATTATGCGCCATCATCTTCACTGCTACAGATTGCCGAGATGCATGTAACGCACTACCCAAAAACAGCACACACTACGGCCACAACGATTGAGGAAAAAATGTTTGAAGAAGTGGTTAGTCTTTCAAGTTTGAGGAAGCCCTGTTTAATTAAAATAGATGTTCAAGGTTATGAGCTGGAGGTAATTAGAAATAATCCAAACATGTTGAAGTTAGCGGATGCTGTAATAATAGAAACGTCCTTTGAAAAACTATATAAATCTCAGCCATTGTTTGATGAGGTGTATCAATCCATGTTAAGGTTCGGGTTTGTTTACGGGGGCAGTTACGATCAGTTATATGCGCCAGGAACACATCAAATTATTCAAGCTGATGCCATTTTTTATAATACAGCTGATGCAGATTTGGATTGATGATTAATCTGCCCCGCATCTCCGTCATCACGCCTTCCTTCAATCAGGCTGCGTTTCTCGAAGAAACCATCCTTAGTGTGTTGGGTCAGCAGTATCCACGGCTAGAGTAGATTATTATGGATGGCGGCAGTAGCGATGGCTCGGTTGAAATCATAAAGCGATACGCCCCACAGCTTAGCCATTGGCAAAGTTGCCCCGATGGCGGACAGGCCGATGCCCTAAATCAGGGATTTGCCCGTGCTACCGGCGACATACTACTTTGGCTAAACAGCGATGATTTGTTGATGCCCGGCATACTGCACAAAATAGCCCAATGGGTAACCGATGTCGATATGCCGCAGTTGTGGATAGGTAATTGTATTCATTTTTCAATTACCCACGAGCAGCTTGACATCAGGGGAAGCCGCGTGCCGCTTCTGCACCGTCAGCAGCGGCTTTCGCACATCGACTATATTATACAACCTGCCACCTGCTTTACCCGAGCAGCCTGGGACCTGGCGGGTTCGCTGCGGGCCGATTTGCATTTTGCCTTCGACTGGGAATGGTTTTTGCGGGTGCAACAAGTAGGCGTGGCCCTGCATACTGTGCCCAATGCCTGGGCAATGTACCGGCTACATCCCGCACACAAATCGGGTGGTGGCTCGGCACAGAAACGCAGTAACGAAATACTAAGTGTGTACCAAACCTACGACCCCCGCATGGCCAGCCTATACCAACTACTGATGCAAGAAACGCTTGAATACAACAGCCCAAGCGCACTAAATATGCGGAGGCTGCTGAAAGTGCTGGGCCGTGGAACGGCTTATGGCCACGTACTTAAGTTTAGATATCCCGGCAAATACAAAGGGTACAGCGCCGATGAGATAACGAATGCAGCCATGATGTTGTAACCTTCCGTATGACCCGGTATTTTTCTGCTCTATTTACCAAAAATGCTCAGGTCTATTCAACACCATGATTAACGTAAACAAAACATACCTGCCGCCGCAAGAGCGCTACCTGGCCATTGTGAACCGCGCCTGGCAAAAAGGCTGGATAACCAACAACGGCGATTTGGTGAGAGAGCTAGAGGGTGAACTGCGACAGAAGCTAAGCCTAGAACATTTGTTATTTACTGGCAATGGTACCGTGGTGCTGCAAATGGCCTTAAGGGCAGTGGGCCATGCAGGTGGCGAAATAATAACGACATCCTACTCGTACGTGGCCACGGCACATGCCATACGCTGGCAGGGCTTTACCCCTGTTTTTGTGGACATAGAACCCGAGACTTATTGCATAAATCCCCTGCTGGTAGAAGCCGCCATAACCTCCCGTACCAAGGCCATTTTGGCCACCCATGTGTATGGCATGCCTTGCCAAACCGAGGCTTTAGATGCCCTGAGCCGCCGTTTTGGAATACCGGTGGTGTACGATGCAGCCCATGCATTTGGCACCACGTGGCAGGGCAAAAGCCTACTCAGCTATGGCCACATCAGCACCTGTAGCTTTCATGCCACCAAGGTTTTTCACACGGTGGAAGGGGGCTGCATAGTGTGCCACAACGCCAGTTTATTTGCCGAGCTGGAAGGTTACAGGCAGTTTGGCCACAACGGCGACCAGCACTATTCCATTGGCATAAACGGCAAAAACAGCGAGTTTCACGCCGCCATGGGGCTGGCCATACTGCCCGATTTTGAACAGATAGTAGCAACCCGAAAGCAGCTTTTTGAACAATACAAGCAGGCACTTGCCCACTGCAAGGTGCGCTTGTTGCAGCCAGAAGCCAGCCCGGGTTTACAGTGGAACTACGCCTACTTCCCCGTATTGTTTAGCAGCCACCCTACCATGATGGCCGTAAAAACGGCGTTGGAAGCACAGCAAATATTTCCGCGGCGTTATTTTTACCCGGCCCTTAATACGCTGCCCTATTACCCGCAGCAGTACAGCTGTCCCGTGGCCGAAGATGCTGCCGATAGGGTTTTGTGTTTGCCTTTTTATACTGGATTATTGCCCGCCGAGCTGCAGCAAATTGTCGAAACGGTGGTGCCGCTTACGCAGTTATGAACCGTCCCGAAGCCGCAGAGGAAATGTACCGTGTCCGCATTTGTGGTAAGCTGTACCAGGTCATCTGTAAGGCCATGCTATTGTAAACACCTTTTGGGGCTTTACCCGTCCCAGCCAAATATGTCCATCATATCCGTTTCAAATGTATCGAAGCAATACCGCCTGGGCCAGGTGGGTACCGGTACGCTACACCAGGATGTAAACCGCTGGTGGCACCGCCTGCGCGGCAAAGAAGACCCGTACCTAAAAATTGGCGAAACCAACGACCGCAGCGCCAAGGGCTCGAGCGACTTTGTGTGGGCGCTAAAAGACATCAACTTTGAAGTGCAAGCGGGCGAAGTACTTGGCATAATTGGCCGCAACGGCGCCGGCAAAAGCACGCTGCTAAAAATACTAAGCCGCGTAACCGAGCCCACCACGGGCAGCATTACCATGCACGGCAGGGTGGCCAGTCTGCTAGAGGTCGGCACCGGTTTTCACCCCGATCTTACGGGCCGCGAAAACATTTACCTCAACGGTGCCATTCTTGGCATGACCAAAAAGGAAATTGCCCGCAAGTTTGATGAAATAGTGGACTTTGCTGGCGTAGAACGGTACATTGACACTCCGGTAAAGCGCTACAGCAGTGGCATGCACGTGCGGCTGGGTTTTGCCGTAGCCGCACATTTGGAACCCGAAATTTTAATTGTAGATGAAGTGCTGGCTGTGGGTGATGCCGAGTTTCAAAAGAAGTGCCTCGGGAAAATGAAGGATGTGAGTGTGAATGAGGGCAGGACCGTGTTGTTTGTGAGTCATGATTTACGTGCAATTACACGCCTTTGCAATAGGAGTCTTGTTTTAAGTAATGGTTGTCTTATGGAAGATGGGGACACTGAAATAGTGGTTGATCATTATCAAAAGAATCTTTTAATTAGTAAGAAATCGAAAAGAACTGTATCAAATGGAAATGCTTCATTGAGTAAGTTTGGATTAAATGGAAATACTGAAGTCGAATATTTGACTATTGAATTCGGAACGCCATTGCAAGTAACTTTTGAAATTGCATGCAAGCAAAAAACTAATGCTGTGGGCATAGCCATCTGTTTTGACGATCAATTAGGTAATAGAATATTAAGTTGTTGGACTGCTTACCAAGGAAACTACTTTACGCTTAATGAGGGATTGAATGAG
>RDXD01000346.1 GCA_004292575.1 Bacteroidota bacterium | reverse complement strand
GTAAAGGCGCTTCACAGCAAAGGCAACCAAACAATACATACTGCTGCAGATAATTTGCCGGCCATTTTTGACCTTCCTACAAAATATACGCGCCATCAACTGAACTTGCTCATGGATGTGTCGCGAATAGATTTGAGTCTCTTGGTGCTCAAGCAGAAACCTGGGCGCTTTAACAGGACAAATATATTGTTGGGTGGCGAGCAATTGACGCCGCAATTAAGCCATAGGTTTTCGGCACCGTCAGGTACAGTAGTAGATACTTTGCTACAAGCGCTGAGCAATCGAGGCGAGTTTTCAAGCATCTTCGGGACCGCATCTCGTCAATATCGTTTTTTTCCTTCAAAACAGCCCATTGTGGCTGATTTTACCCTCGGTGGCCGCTCAATAGCCACAGATGGTTTTACACGTTTGTTTGCTGTGGCCGACGTTAGTTTTCGAACAAAAAAGAAACTGTCTAAAAAACTTACTGGCAGTGTAGATGCTAACTATGCATTTAGGCCACGCACCCTTAGAGAGCAAGTGGACTGGCTATACCCCTCGGGTTTGCAAACCAGTGTGGTGTATGCCAATGGAGGACTGCCAGTTTCTACCGCCAAAGCAAATGCCCAGCTGGCTTTTCGCCGATTGGGTTTTGGTGCTACAATCAATACCAGTTATCAATTTTTATTTAACGGTGCTGCTATTGGCAGTTCGGTTTTTGGCCAGCTTCTATCAAGCAAAACTACTTTTGTAAATCTGCCGCAACATTTGGTCAATACCATGGCACAAATTGATTATTTCCATAGCAAGCGTAAACTGTATGTTATTGTCAACTACACCAATGCTTTTGCCACAAACTTGTATAGTCTGGCTAGCACGGTAGGTGCTGGATCATTGCGGTCGAATACGGTGGCGGTCCAATTGTCAAAACAATGGAAAAAACAGAGTTTCGAATTCTTCGGATTTGCATTTGTGCGACGTACCACAACGCCATTTGGACCAGTGCAGGCATTTAAGTCGCTCAATCAAACTGCAAGGTATAAATCTCAAATTTTTGAATGGCTGGGGCTTGGCATGGCTAGCAATTTTTTGGCCAATCAGGTGTCTGCTGCCGACCGACAGCGGTTCCTTTTCATGGATGTCGAGTGCTTTGGCACCATCCCCAAAACAAAGTTTAGGTATCGCATCATCCTCGACGATGCAACCAATAATCGGCAGTTTAGGTCGGGCGATGTAGCCGCCGATCGGCAATACCAATACACTGTACCGTTGGTTGGGCGAAACCTACAGTTTTCGCTCAGTTTCAACTTATAACTCCTTCCTTAGCCTTGCCACCGGTACATTCACCTGTCAATGAAATTATACTGTCTGGTCCGATCTACTAAAGGGTCTTCCACTTTTTTTTAACGCTTAGGTAAACCACATTGAATACGCAATTAGAAAAGGGTGAAATTGACGCCTAGGTTATCACTGACAACGGTGGCAGCAAATAAGTGCTTGCAAAAGAGGTTTCGGTTGTCTATGCTTTCTGCGACAAATTTCCTAAAGCCGGGATTTATGCAACAGGTGGTACAGAAGCAAGAACGCGGCTTTTTAAATTGGGTACAGACAAATATTTTGACATTGTACAAGGAGGCTTTGAAGTGTTTAGACTTACTGAAAATGAATGGTAACCTTTTGTAATAAGGAAGGATTATCAGGCGTTGGTGGAATACAAAAATTCTGAATTTTGAAGTATTAATAACCTAGTAAAATTAAATGAAAAGAATGTTCCTATTGTTCGTGTTGACAAGTCTGGATTCTACTACGGCAACGTTGGCTTTTTCCCGAAAAGGTACAGAAGGCCAAAGAGGAGGTTGAAAAATGTGGTCGCTACGATTTAATAAAGTACAGACGCTAGCGAAGTAAGTAAGGGGGAGCTTACGGACCGTGAGTTTATTGGTTTTATAGGCATGCGTAATTTTCAATTCATTCCTTGCGCTTCAGGACACTCCCGCTTTTGCTAGACGCACATAGGCGGCGTTGCGCCACTGGGTGCTCGGTGCGGGCCTCCGGCGCTGGTCAAAATGCCAACAAGCTGTTCATGTCCAATCAAAACTTACTAAATTTACACCATGAATTGGAAAGACCATATCGTTTCAGATAAAGAAATACTGCTTGGGAAGCCCACATTGAAGGGGACGCGTATATCTGTGGAGCATATCGTTGGCTTACTTGCACAAGGTTGGAGCGAGTCACAAATCCTTGAAAACTTTCCGAGACTTACAAAGGAGTCACTCCAGGCCGTATTTTCTTACATACAGGAGTGTATTCACGATGGACTATTGTTTTCTCCTGTTAAGCAGTCTGCATAGAATGAGAAAGTTATTGGCTAACGAGAATTTTCCTTACAAAAGCATCTTTTACCTACGGAGTAAAGGGTTTGATGTATTATCTATTGGCATGGACAATCCTAGTATTTTAGATTCAGAGATAATGACCATTGCCATTAACCAAGAGCGAACTATCTTGACATTTGACCGTGACTATGGGGAGCTCATATTTCGTTATGGTTATAGGCCCGTTATGGGTGTTGTTTATTTGAGGCTCAATGAATATGAACCACACGAGCCTGGATTAATTGTTGAGCGAATCATCTGCAACGATGAAATAGATCTTACAAATGCACTGACTGTTTTAGACAACAGCGGGATTCGTCAAAGAAGGTATTGAACAGAACGCTCCAATGAAGTGCGATTTAGCGCAATTAGCGCCAGCGCAGCCCGCTACGAACCACGCCACCAAACGCCTCTGCCAATAGGCGGGGTAACCTTGCCGGATAATTCTACACGGCCGATTGCGCCCAAACGGTGCTTCACCACCATTGATGGCTGTCAACGGCACCCAACTTATAACTCCTTCCTCAGCCTTGCCACCGGTACATTGAGTTGCTCCCGGTATTTGGCCACTGTGCGGCGGGCTATGTTGTAACCCCGCTCCTTCAGCATATCGGTCAAGTGGTCGTCGCTTAGTGGCCTGTGTTTGTCTTCGGCTTCCACAAAATCACTCAAAATTTTCTTTACCTCCCGGGTGCTTACCTCTTCGCCGCTATCGGTGCTTAGGCTTTCGCTAAAAAAATATTTAAGGCGGTAGGTGCCAAACTCGGTTTGCACAAATTTGCTGTTGGCTACCCGGCTTATGGTGCTAATGTCGAGCTGGGTTTTTTCGGCAATGTCTTTCAAAATCATGGGCCGCAGCGTGGTTTCATCGCCGGTTAAAAAAAACTCTTTTTGCTGCATCATAATGGCATGCATGGTGCTGTATAAGGTTTGCTGGCGTTGCTTTATCAAGTCAATAAACCACTTAGCGGCATCAATTTTCTGCTTCACAAACAACACGGCTTCTTTTTGCCGTTTGTCTTTTTTAGCCCCCTTATCGTAGTTGCGCAGCAGCTCTTTATAATCGCCGCTAATGCGCAGGTCGGGGGCGTTTTTGGCGTTTAGGCTCAGTTCCAGTTTTCCATTGTTGTTTAAAATGTAAAAATCTGGAATCACATAGGTTTCGGCGCTATGTGCTTCGGCGGCGGTGCCACCGGGCTTGGGGTTAAGCTTTACAATTTGTTGAATAATGCTGCGCAGGCCATCATCATCCAGGTTCAGGCCCCGCTCTATTTTTTCGTAGTGTTTTTTGGTAAACTCTTCAAAATAGTCTCTAATCACCAAAATGGCATTTTCAACCGGCTTTTTCTGGCCTTTAA
>RDXD01000409.1 GCA_004292575.1 Bacteroidota bacterium | reverse complement strand
AAGAGGCAGCACGAAGGCACTAAATGGTAAACACAAATGATGTAACCACTTTTATGCTTACTCAAACCATGTTTAGAAAATAGCTATTTACACGAAAAACAATCCTGCGGCACCCAAGTTGGCTTACAAACTTTCCCAACCATACTTTTTGGCGTAAGCTATGAGCCAAGCCACCACAAAATTGTAACTTTTGTGCCCCAGAGGCTGGTTATTGGCTTTAAGGTAGTTTTCGTAGAAACCATAAATCAACGGTTCAAAAGGATTTTGAAACTGTTTAAAAAATCGACTCGATTTTTTTCGGTCGGCCGTAAGAAAACTGGGTGTTTCGGCATGCCGCTGAGCCGCCAAAATGCTGTCGGTGGCATACAAATCGCCAAGCGCATAGCCCTGCAAACCTGCGTAAACGCTGTAAGCAAAAGGCTTGCTGCCATTGGCTTTGCAGGCCAAATAGCCAATAAGGTTTGCTTCCGCTTCGGTGGCGTAGCCAAGTTGGTGGGCCATTTCGTGGCACAGGGTATAAGGCCACAAAAACCTTGGCATGGTATAGTTCATTTGGGCTTCGCCCGTAAACGGGTTGGCATAGCCCAAAACGCCAAAATAATTGATGGCCTTGCCCATAAGTGTGGGCTTAACGCTGGCCACACCATAGCTTAAAAATGGATAGGTCTGCGCTGCCCTGCTGTAGCCCAACAGCCCCTGCTGCAACATTTGCGTTTGGCTCCACTGCTGTAGCGGTGCCAAACTTGCCGTATCGGCACACAGGAGCCGCAAACGCTGGTTAAGCGTAATGGTTAAAGTATCCACATCGGCCAGGGTATAAGCATTGGGCAATAGCTGTAGTTGGTGGCTGCTGCCTAACCGATGGTAATTAAAGCCCCAGGCCAAATGAAACCACAGGTACGCACCGGTAAGCAATTGAATGCTGAATTTTAGATTTTTTAGCCAAACCGGCTTGGTGGCGGTGCGCTGCCACATGCGCCAGATGATTCGGAAAACCTTATAAAAGCCCCATAAACATAAACAGGCATAAATCACATCGCCCACACTAAACGGTAGCCAACCCAGCAGCCAACGCTGCGCCTGCGATACCCACAAGTAGATACCCCGACTGTACCAAGCCTCTATTTGTGCAGGAAACAACTTTACCACAAAAACAACCGCCCACGCTGCCGCACACCAAACCAGCCACCAATATGGTTTTATGCTTTTCATATTAATTCACAAAAGTCCAATGAAAACCAAAGCGCAACACAAAGCCCTGTGTAGGAAACAACGGTGCGGATAAGTTATTTGCGGTAAAGCCCACACCATTATTAAAACTCAACGTGTTTAAATTTTCGGCGCGGATATACAACCGTAAGCCCCTAATGCGGAAATGCAGAAAAGCCGCTGCTTCGGGCCTATTGGCAATGCGCTCTCTATTTTGCACCACCCACTGACCATTAAATGGACTCCACTCATCGGCCTGGTGCGCAGAATAGTAGCGAACCTCTAAACCAGTACTGAGATTGAGGTTTTTGTAAAAGCGCCCCTCATACGCCAGCCTGTTGCGGGTGTACAAAAACGGCAGGTTAATGTCGGTACCGGTAGCCTGCTGCAAAACCACTTCGGTGTTCCAATGCCACTTGGCGCTTAGGTTAAATACCTTTTCCGCCCCCACCTGAAGCACGTTTTGCAAGGTAGCCTGCTGTGTGGCCTCATAAAAGTTTGACCAATAGGTGTAATTGCTTACCAAGAAATATCGTCCGTGCAGCCTTAGTCCAAGCCGATTCACAAACAGTTCGGCGTTTAATATGGTCCAGTTCTCTTTTTTGAAATTGTTGTTGCCCTGTACCAAGAAACTGCTGCGTGTATCAAAAACGAAAGATGGACTGCGGTTTACGTTTTGAAATCCGACCCTTAGCGTACCCAGTTTACTGCCCAGGTTGGTAAGCATGCTTATGGCGGCTTGATAATCGCCACCGTTGAAACCCGCCAGATAGAGCCGTCCATTGGCGTTGATGTCCCATTTCTGGTTTTTTGTGCGGTTTCGGTACTCGCCCAGTAGATATGTATTGCTAAAGTTTTCGCCGGCGGCGCCAAATCTGCCCCTTAGTAATTGCAAGCCAGCGCCCAACTTTAAAAACTGATCTTGGTTAGTTTTTTGCGGAAACAGAATTAATGCAGCCTCGTTGGTCACATCCTGCCAAGTGTCCTGCAGTTGTAGGGGTTGGCTTACCGGCACCCACCCGTAGCGTTTTCTGTACACATCTGCATAGGCGGCATCGCTGGTTAAGGCATCGGAAAAGGCATAGCTACTGGTGCTGTAGCTAAAAGTATGTTGCAGGCGCAGGCGTGGAAAAAATAGCTTTACCAGGTTGCTATCGGCATCAAAAATGCTGTCTCTTTGACCCAAATCGTACTGATGCCGCACAAAAAACATCCGCTGACGATAATCGGTTGCCGTACCATAGTTATTGTTAAACGGACTTTGGGTAAAATTGCCATCACCGCCAAGTGTTGTGGGAATGTTAAAGCGCTCGTCTCTGTAAGCAGCATTTCTGCTGGTTAAAAAAGTATCGTTTAAAATGCCGCCATTTTCGCTGCTGCGGTTTCTGTTAAAAAGGTAGAGCGCCATACCGCTATACCGCCGATTTTTAGTACTAAAAGTGGTGTACAGTTTTATATTGCTATGCGCGGCATTGCTATTTTTCAGATAGCCGGGCATGTTTATAAGCCGGTAGTCGAAAGTGGCATTCCAAAGCGGTTTAATGTTTTGGGTGTGCAACACTCTGATGGTCTGCTCCGTGTTGGGGCCCAATAAGTAGTCCAACTCGGTATAGGGTCGGGTGGTTTGGTATTGCCGGGTGCCTTGTACGGTGGCGCGGTACACATCGTAGCCATGAAAACCCGCATCAAAACCAGCAGACAATTGGGGGGCAAAAATTAACGAGCGGGCCGCATTGCCTATGCTACCCAACCAAACCATGTGGGCGGGCAGTGGGTATCGTTTGGTAAAGTCGGACAAACTGCTATCGGGCAGCACTATCCTGCTGCTGTCGAAATATCGATAGTAAATGGTAATGCTGTCCTCATTGCTATTGCGCTGCGCCAGGCTATCGCCGCCTTTCACTTGGCTGTTAGGCCCCATGGGGCGGCCCTGATTGTTGAGCCTAGTACCGCCGGGCATACCACCCAGCTGTGCCCAAACCGGGCTGTGGGTGGCAACCAGTAAAAGGGCACAACAGCATGGTAATAAATGCTTTATGTAGTGTTTGTAACGCAATTCAACTTTTTAAAAAAAAACAGTTTGCACGGTTGGCCACAAGTTCAACGGCCTTTTTTTTTAATCAATAAAACCACTTGGTGCAGCGGCCCGCACAGCTATAGATGGTTTAGGCTTTTTAAGAATTTTAGGCCAGTGCATCCAAATGCATTTTTGGGGTCATACACACGCGTTTTTTTAGCAGGCTCAAAATACACCGCCAGCAAGTGCAATTTACAACGCTGCTACAAGGCCCTTGAAAATTGCCGCCATTTTTGGCTCGGCAGCGGCAGCAGCCTCCAATACCTCGGCATGGGTAATGGTGTTGTGATCTTCGCGAATGCCCAAATCGGTAATAACGCTGATGGCAAACACCGGTAAATCCATGTGGCGGGCCACTATTACTTCCTGCACTGTACTCATGCCTACTGCATCGGCACCCAAAATGTGCAACATATTGTATTCGGCCCGGGTTTCGAATGTGGGGCCCGTAACACCACAGTACACGCCTAAGTACACCTGAAGGCCCGCTCTTTCTGCAATTACCTTGGCCTGCTCAATAAGCGCATGGCTGTATGGTTCGCTCATATCGGGGAAGCGCGGCCCTAGCTGCGGCTCGTTGGGGCCTAGCAACGGATTTACGGCAAATAAGCTGATATGATCTTTTATAATCATTAAATCGCCCACATGAAAAGCGTGGTTCATGCCGCCGGCGGCATTGCTTAGCAGCAGCAATTCTATACCCAGCATTTTCATTACCCGTATGGGATAGGCCACATCTTGCGGCGTGTAGCCCTCGTAATAATGAAACCTGCCGGCCATACAAACCACCTGCTTGCCGGCCACCTTACCAAAAATAAGACTACCCCCGTGTCCCTCCACAGTACTCACTGGAAAATGAGGAATATCGCCGTAGGGTATTTCGCATTCTATTTCCAATTCGGCTTTAAAATTGCCCAAACCACTACCCAAAACAATACCAACCTGCGGTACGGTGGGCGTAAATTGGCGAATAATACTAACGGTGTGCTGAAGATGCTGTAGCAAAGACATACGATGTAAGAGATTGATGAACAGTTTTTTACGATGGTAGCAACAGGGCTACGGCCAAATACAAATATTAGTGATGCATTGGCTGCGGCAAATGTATTGCATCTGCACAAATGGCAACGGTCAATTGACTTTTGGCGCCAGCCAATGATGGATGGATGCCTATGGGTGTGGTAAAATGAGGAAGCACCACTCAAGTGTATGTTAAAACGGATACCCTATGCCAAACTGAAAGCCGACATTGCTGCGCTCACTTACCCCGAGCCTGTTGGTACTTTGCCACTCCAATTGCTTTACCCAACCATTGCCTTCAAGCACGGGGTTTTTAAGTTTATAACCCACATCAAAGCGCACCACCACGTAGCTAATGTCGTAGCGAATGCCGGTGCCAACACCCATTGCCAAATCGCGATAAAGATTGCGGAGCTCAAACTTTCCATAGCCATCTCGGCTGTTGGTATGGTTCCAAACATTGCCAACATCGGCAAAAAGCACCCCATTTACCGTGTAGCCTAAAAACCGAGCCACTTTAAACCTATATTCGGCATTCCACTCCAGCTGTATATCGCCAAAGCGATCGGAAAACCCCGAGGTATCGCTATGAATGCTGTGACCAAAGCCCAACTGGCGCAGACCCCAAGCCCGCATACTATTGCTACCGCCGCCTATGTATTGCCTAAAGTAAGGCATGGTACCTCCCTCTACGTCTTTAAGATTCCAACCCACTGCCCCATAAAATCTAAAGTTCCAGCTGTGACGCCGTCGGCTAATGTTGTGTACAAATTGTCCGTCGAAACGCACAAACTGAAAAAACTCCTGATTAAACAAACTGTACGATCCGGGCACGGTTGCCTCCGCCGAAAGCCTAAAAAATCCCGCTTGCCAGGGCTTCTGTCGGTACACCAAACTACGTTCGTACGCATAATTACCGCTTAAAATATAACCGGGTGTAAAGGCTAATCTTAATCCCGGATTGGTTAGAAACTCTTCCTTTAGCCGGGCGCTTTCTTCTATCCTTACCACCTCAAGGTTAGGGAACGACCAAGTGTGCGTGTGCTTGCCCTTGCGCATTTCCCACTGCAAGCGTTGGGTAAACGAAAACTGCTTAAAAAGATCGAATCTATCGGCATAGCCCAAATTAAACAACAGCTGACTGCGGTAAGCATCCAAATTTTTTCGCTCTAAAAAAGCAAATGGCCGCATGAGCTTTGGAAACGAAAAACTCTGCGACAGATTGGTAATAAAAGATTGTACAGTGGCCGTTTCATTGGCTATTTTTTTACCAACATTAAGCTCCACGCCCGTTACCAGCGACGTGGTGCCCTGGGTACCCCGACCCATAAAGTTGCGGTTGCGGTGGGTAATGTTCAGCGAAGCCGCAGCAAAGCGGCCGCTCAGTACGTTTCCGCTAGAGATGTTGTTGTTTTGGCTGCCTTCTACATCAAACTGTACATAGCGCTTTTTGTAGGGCGTTAAAAACACATTAAAGTTAACCCGTGGAAGGCTATCCACACGGGTGGTGGCCTTTGCCTCCACTTGCTGCCAAGGTCCCAGCTTCCAAAAGCCATTGATGGTGCGGGCATAGTCCGCATCGCGATACAACTGGCCCGGCACCAAATGATTGTTGCGAAGAATGAGCTTATTAGAAAATGTTTGATCGCGGTATTTTATCCTAATTTTTTCGCCGGACTTGGCCACCCGAAAGCTGCTGTCATTTAATGTGGTTACCAGTTCGTCGGTAATGCGCATTTCAGGATAAAAGGTTATCGAATCGATATAATACTGTACAAAAACGCTACTGTCGGTACCGGGACGTTCCTCAATATCGATGGTGATGCGGGGGTCGGCCCGGCGCCGGGCGGCGGCCAAAACAAGGGTAATGGGATCTGCAAAATCGGTAGATACCAAGGCCGCATCAATGGTGTCCACATGTGCACGCAAGGCACTCTTGGACATTTTTAAGTAGCCGTGCCCTCTAAACAAATTCGAGAGACGCTCCAACTCGGCATTTACCGCCTCCTTACTGTAGGCCGCGTCTTTTTTAAGGAAGCTGCTTTTAGCACTGCTATCCGCCAAAAACTGCAAGTACGGCTCGGTAAAAATGAACACGGTAGTATCTACTTTAAGCGGATTGCCCAAGCTAAGGTTAAAGGTTGTGGTAACGCGCTGCTGCCGGCTGCGCCTTAAATGCCACAAGCTACTTTTGCGCGCCACGGTATCAATGCGCACCATCACACTGTCAAACCTAGCACCGTAATAGCCTATGCTTTGCAAATAGCCTTGCATAAATACCATGCTGCGGTCAATGCTGGCCGAATCAAAAACCGCCGGATTTACACGCTGGGTAAACCCCACAATCTGCCGGGTTCCCACACGTAAGCTATCGTCTAAGTACTGGTACAGCTTTTCTTCTACCAACTTTTTCTCCGGAGCCGACAGCTTAGAAGGAGCAATGTTAATTTTATTGTTATAGGGAAAGGGTTGGTTTGCCGGGTGATTCTTTACACCCACACAGGAGCAGAATACCGAAACCAAAGCAATCACAAAAAACGGGAAATGAAACGGTGTTGGTGTATGTTCGCTGCTGTGGTAAAATGCCATTGCGTGTTGATATGCTCAGTAAAAATGAAATCAAATATATTCAAAGTTTGACTGCCAAAAAAGCGCGGATGGCGGCGGGTTGTTTTTTGGCTGAGGGGCCGAAGCTGGTGGCCGAAGCGCTCGCACATTGCCCCGAGCGCTTGCTAAAGGTGTATGCTTTGCACGGCTGGGCACACGCACAAGGGCCACTACTGGCATCAAAAACCGAGCTAACCGTAATTGAGCCGCACGAATTAGCAAAGATTTCGCAACTGCAAGCCCCGCAGCAGGTGCTGGCATTGGTGGCATTGCCTGCCGCCGATGCTGTTACACCACCCAATGGCCAATGGTGCTTGGTGCTTAACGATGTGCAAGACCCTGGCAATATGGGTAACATGCTTCGCACTGCCGATTGGTTTGGGTGGCAACATGTTTTTTGCACGCCAGGCACCGTTGATGCATACAACCCCAAGGTGGTACAGGCCAGCATGGGCGCCATCTTTCGCTTAGGGTTGCATTATACCGAGGCCAACCAGCTGCTTAGCAACTATAACGGGCCAGTATATGGCAGTTTTATGGATGGCGCACCCATAAAATCGGTGCTTCCCCTGGCACCGGGTGCGCTGGTGGTGGGCAACGAGGGCAACGGCATTGCTCCTGAACTGCTGCCATTCATTACACAAAAAATTAGCATTCCCCGCCTAGGCCAGGGCGAAAGCCTTAATGCCGCCACCGCAGCAGGTATTTTTATGGCCATGCTAAGCGCCTAGCCTACTGGCAGTCCGCTAACCGTTTATGTGGCCGGCCTATGCCTCCTCCGCAGCCATTAGCGTTTCAAAGGCCCGTTCTGAGGCTTTTTGGGATGCTTGTAACAAGGTTGCAATGCGTTGCAAATCGGCCTCGGCTGCCTTAAACAGCACCTTGTTGGCATAAGTATCGGGGTGGGCAAGCAACTCGGCTGCCTGCTCGTGCTGCCGTTTTAAGCTGGCTACCTGGGCTTCGCAGGTCTCAAACTCGCGCTGCGCCTTTTGTATTAGCTTTTGTTTTTCTTTGTCCACCGGCTTGGCCGGTTCCGCCACCTTTGGCGGTGCGGCTGCCTTGGGAGCCGCCACCGGCGCTTTTTGTGCGGCCTCCAACGTTATCTTTTCTTTCCAACGCACATACTCCTCGTAGGTGCCTTTAAAATCTCGTATTTTACCATCAATTATTTCCCAGTAAATATTGGCCGTTCGGCTTATAAAGTGCCTATCGTGGCTTACTATAATCAAGCTGCCCTCGTAGCGGTTTAGGGCCTCAATCAGCAAGTCCACGCTGTGCATATCCAGGTGGTTGGTAGGCTCATCCAGCATCAAGAAGTTGGCCTTGCTTACAATGGTTTTGGCCAGTGCTACTCTGGCCTTTTCGCCACCACTCAGCACCTTTACTTTCTTTTCCACCTCATCGCCACCAAACAGAAAACAACCCAGCAAGCTGCGGTATTCCAGCTCGGTTTTACCGGCGCGGCTGCTGCTCATTTCTTCCAAAATATTATTGTTGCCATCAAGCACCTCCAATTGGTGCTGGGCGTAAAAGCTTTCCATCACATTGTGACCCCACTCCCGCTCGCCCTGGTGCGGCTCGGTGCCGGCTATGATGCGCAACAGGGTACTTTTTCCCTTTCCATTAGCACCAATCAGCGCTATTTTATCGCCCCGGCATATTTCTGCATCGGCATTTTGCAACAGGGTAATGGGCCCAAAACTTTTACCCACCTGTTTTAGCGTACAAATTACCTTACCGGGTTGCTTGTCCAATAAAAAATTGATGCGAATGTTGGGGCGCTCCAGCTCTACGTTTTCAATTCTATCGAGCCGGTCAAGCCGTTTTACAATGCTTTGCGCCTGCGCAGCTTTGCTGGCCTTGGCTTTAAAGCGTTCTACAAATCGCTCTTGTTGGCGTATGTAATCCTGTTGGTTTTCGTAGGCCTTTTGCTGTATCTCAATGCGCATGGCTTTTTCGGTTTCAAAAAACTCGTAGTTACCCGTGTACTGGTTTAGCTCTTGCTGATACAAATCCACGATTTTAGTAACCATGCGGTTCAAAAAATACTTATCGTGGCTCACAATTACCACGCTGCCCGGGTAGTGTATCAGGTATTTTTCCAGCCATTCTATACTGGGCAAATCCAGGTGGTTGGTAGGTTCATCCAGCAGTAAGATGTCGGGGTTTTGCAAAATCATTTTTGCCAGAAGCACCCGCATGCGCCAGCCTCCACTAAACTTTTGGTAGGGTTTATCAAACACCTCGGTATCAAAGCCCAGGCCATGCAAAATTTCTTCGGCCTGATGCTCCATATTGTAACCGCCAGCCAGCTCAAATTCGTGCAGGGTGTCGGCATAGTCGTGCAACAACTGTTCGTTTTCGCCTTCTGTTTCCAGCCGTTTTTCCATTACCGTTAGGCGCTGTTGAATGCCTCGGGCCTTTTCAAAGGCATCCATGGCCACCTCCAGAATACTTTTTTCAATTTCTTGGCTTAGCAGGTCTTGGTGCAGGTAGCCAATGCTTACATTTTTACCGCGTTCCACCACGCCACCGCTGGGCGAATACTCGCCCACCAGCACTTTCAGCAAAGTACTTTTCCCCGTGCCATTGTATCCAATAAGGCCAATGCGCTCGCCAGGCTGTATATGCCAGGTGGCGTTGCGTACTATTGTTCTGGCTCCAAATTCGAAAGTAAGGTTGGTAAATCCGGCTAACATGGCGCAAATGTAGCGGGTACGCTAAAACTATGGGCAAAATTGCGGAGTTTAAGTGCCTCGGTTGGTGCCAATGGTGCTGCAACGTGCACGCCGTAACACCAGCTAAAACTGATTGACATGCGTTTCCCAAAAGGTAAACGCCCCTTCCAATTGTTTATAACTCTTGCAACAATTGTAAGTATCGCTTTAGTCCCAGCCGTTTACTTTCGGTAAACAGGTAGCTGATGTTTTTGGTGTAATACGTGGTTAAATCGTAGTGGGGCAGGTGGTTTTGGGCCACCACTTGCTCCAGATGCTGTAAGCCGTAACTGTTGGCTGCATTAAAGTCGGCCACAAAATCCTCGGGCAGCGGCATATTGCTTATCCATGCGGCAAACACAAAAGGCAGTCCCGTAAACGCTTTCCACGCCTCGGCCAAATCGTACACATATCCCGATTGTAAACGCTGGGCAAATGCCCTATCGCCAATAACCAAGCCGGCCGTGGTGCCGCCAATAAGCGCCTCGTAACCAGGCGTGGCAGGCACCAACTGCGGTTGCAAATGCCAATGGTGCCTCAGCAAAATGCGGGCTAAGGCCACAGAAGTATTGCTTTGATAATCTAACAACAAATGGGTGCACTGGCTAAGCGGCACATTGCTAAAAATACATACAGAGGCCACTGGCCCGGTGGCGCCAATGCAATAATCGCTTACAATTTCGTAGTTGGGCAGGTGTGGAATAACGGCCACAGGCACCAACCCCAAATCAATGGCACCTGTTTTTAGCTGGCCGGCCACCTGGGCAGGAAAACCCGTGGTAAGCTCAATGTGTGCAGCAATGGGCAACCTTTGCAGCCCGTAGAGCAGGGGTTTTGTGTTGAGGTAGCTTACGGCGCCTACCTTGATGCGGGATTCCAAATTGGCAAAAAATATTTGTGCAAAAATGCACCCCCAGCCGTTGACAGCCACGGTATTATGAAAACTTTTTGCCCGCTGGCCACAGCAGTACCAATTAAGACCGTGCCACATATAAACTACCCCGCTCGGCGCAAAACTTTAAGGGCAACAAAAAAACAATGGCTTGCCACACCACAAAAGTCCATTTTTGCAACCTATGGAATTGAGCAACCTTACGGCCGTAAGCCCCATTGATGGGCGCTACCGCGGGCAAACAGCCCATTTAGACGCCTACTTCAGCGAGTTTGCGCTAATGAAGTATCGGGTAATTGTAGAAATTGAATACTTTTTGCTGTTGGCACAGAAGGGCTTTTTTACGCTTGATGCCAAAGCAACGGCAGCACTGCGTTTGTTGATGGAAAACTTTGGGGTAACCGAGGCCGAAGCCATCAAAGACATTGAAAAAACCACCAACCACGATGTAAAGGCCGTGGAGTATTTTTTGAAGCTGCAACTGGAGAAACTGGGCATTGCCGCGGAAACCCATGAGTTTGTGCATTTTGGGCTTACTAGCCAAGATGTAAACAATACCGCCATACCACTCAGCTGGAAGCACGCTGTAGAACACGAATATTTGCCGGCTTTATTGAACCTACAGCATCATTTGCAAGGTCTGGCGCGCCAATGGGCCCAAGTACCCATGCTGGCCCGCACCCACGGGCAAGCTGCCAGCCCTACCAAATTGGGCAAAGAACTTATGGTTTTTGCCGAACGCATTGATAATCAGGTACAACTGCTAAGCTACATACCCTTTGCGGCCAAGTTTGGTGGTGCCACAGGCAACTTTAATGCGCATCACGTGGCGTATCCAAACACCGACTGGCTGGCATTTGCCGACCATTTTGTAGAAGATATTTTGGGGCTACAGCGCATGCAATTTACCACCCAAATAGAGCACTACGACAGTTTGGCTGCCCATTTTGATGCCATAAAACGCATCAACAACATTTTAATTGGCCTGTGCCGAGACCTATGGACTTACATTAGCCTCGACTATTTTAAGCAAAAAACAAAAGCCGGCGAGGTGGGCAGTAGTGCCATGCCGCACAAGGTAAACCCCATTGATTTTGAAAATGCCGAAGGCAACTTGGGCATCGCCAATTCACTTTTGGAGCATTTGAGTGCCAAATTGCCCATCAGCCGGTTACAGCGCGACCTTACCGATAGCACTGTGCTTCGAAACTTGGGTGTACCCATGGCCCACACCATTATTGCACTGGCCTCCATTGAAAAAGGGCTGAACAAACTGGTGCTGAACCCCAACAAATTGGCCCAGGATTTAGAAGCCAACTGGGCGGTGGTGGCCGAAGCCATACAAACCATTTTGCGGCGCGAAAACTATGCTAACCCCTACGAGGCGCTAAAGGCACTTACCAGAGGAGCCGAAGGCATTACCCAGCAAAGTATGCACCAGTTTATTGACAATTTGGAACTTTCCGAGCAAATCAAAATTGAGCTTAAAGCCATTAGCCCGCACAACTACACGGGGGTGAATCCGGCGTATTAGGGCTGCGGCTGACTGATTCTTATGGATTCAACCAAGCCGATTTTGCAAGAATAAATTGTGAAGTAGGGCGTAGAGCATTTTGTGAAAGCAAAAACGATATTTTTATCGTTGACAATTCCATGATTACTTGTTGTGTTTTTATTTAGACAATTTCTTGAGTATTATTTTAGGTTCTGAACGGAATACTAGAACATATATGGCCATGGAAACACAATTTCCCACTTCGTACAACTGTTTTTAGTGCTTATTTCGTTTTTATTAGGCGTTTACACTATTGCAAGCGGCAAACCTTTTGCACAAACGCCGTCTCTTTAACCTGTGGGCTTTCATTATTCTTAAGTTTTACCTTAATTATGACCATATGTTTAGTAAAAACAGCGGTATAACCATGAGACCACAAAATTTAGCATCTGTCTTTTTATATCTTGGTTTAACGCTAAGTATAATTTCCTGCAAAACATTACCGAGCACTACCTTTAGCATCAAAGGTTTAGATACAACAATAAAGGCGACAAAAATTTCAATATCTGACCTTGCAAAAAACTACAAGTTGTATCAGGGACAGTGCATTGAAACCACAGGACGCTTCTGCCAAGCATTTGAAGAGTTTGCTATTTACACAGACAATAGTATTTTCACCAGTGACGCGGAAGGCTTTTGGCTGGGTACTAACCGACAACTAAATATCGACAATGCATCTTTTGATAAAATGAACGGTAAACGCGTGACAATAAAAGGCAGAATTGATACAACAAAAAAAGGACACTTGGCCTCATACTTAGCAACAATCGACAGTATATATTTTTGGCAACACTAGTCACCAGTAATTACCCAGTCTTACACCCAAGTTTGAGCGAAAACCTAGCACTAAATCACTCACTTTAAGCCACTGACATCCAAAAAGCTGCCTATTTTTTTGCAGCACAAAGGGTTTGTCGTTTATTTACACCATATTCGGTTTTGTATGAAAATTGCCTTGTGCCTTTGCTTATTGGGAATGGCTGTTGTAGCAACAGCTCAACCCGAACTGCAAAAGAAAGCGGCCATTATGTGGCGGGTTATCGAGAAAAACCACTACCAGCCACCTGCTTGTAACGATGAGTTTTCGGGCCGTGTTTTTGATGCCATCATCGAGAAAATAGACCCTTGGAAGTTTTATCTTACCGCCGAAGAAATGGCCGTATTGCAGCCATTTAGGCAAAGTATTGACGATGAAATACGGTTGAAAAGTTGGAGTTTTTTAGCCCAACTGGAGAAAAAAATACAACAGAAGTACAAGTTTGTAGATTCTACGCTTGCCACCATTTTGGGTAAACCCATGAATTTTTCGGGGCCCGATAAATTTGGGTTTGGCAATACCGAACCCTTGCCAAAAAACACCCTGGAACAGACGCTGCGCATTACCCGATACGCCAAATGGTTGGTGCTAAATGCCATGCTAGAGCCCTACGACAACGACTCGAGCCTGCCAGCAAAAGCCGTGGTACTGAAACGTGAGGCAGAAGCCCGGCAAAAAGTGCTGGCCAACCACCAAAAACGCATTGCCCGTAGAACCCGCTTGGGAAGCAACCTAGCCGCGCAACTGGGCGAACTGTACCTAAAAGCCATAGCAGAAGCCGCGGACCCACACACCGAGTATTTCCCACCCCAAGAAAAAGCCGACTTTGATGAGCAATTGAACAGCGAAAAAGCGTTGTTTGGCTTCTCGATGGGCGAAACCGACGAAGGCAAATTTAAAATAACCGGCATTACACCCGGTAGCAGCGCGTGGAACAGTGGCGACGTGCACCAAGATGATGAACTGCTGGAGATAAAAACCACCGACGGAACCACCATTGCAGCTAGTGCCGAGCAAACCGACAAATTGAACAAATTGTTTGAAAATGAAAAACTGGAGCAGGTAACCCTAACACTCCGCGGCACCGATGGCAAAGTAAAAAGCGTGCCTTTGCAAAAAACAGTGGTTCAAAACGAAGAAAACCTGGTGCAAGGTTTTGTATTGGAAGGTGAAAAAAGAATTGGTTACATCCAGCTACCCAGCTTTTACACCACCTGGAGCGGGCCCACAAAGGGAACCAGCTGTGCCGATGATGTGGCGCAGGAAATTGTAAAACTGAAGGCCGAAAAACTGGACGGCCTCATATTAGACCTGCGCTACAATGGTGGTGGCAGCATGGGCGAAGCCATAGATCTGGCGGGTATTTTTATAGACGCCGGGCCAATGTGCCTGCTGCGCCATGCCGATATGAAGCCGCTGGTGTATAAAGACCAAAATCGCGGCACCATTTACGATGGTCCGTTGGCCATCATGATCAATAGCCAAAGTGCGTCGGCATCTGAGTTGGTGGCCGGCACCCTGCAAGATTACAACCGCGCCGTGGTGGTGGGCAGTAGTAGTTTTGGCAAAGCCACGGCCCAAAATGTTTTTCCGGTGGATACCACTGCCCAGCCCAAGCAGGAAGAAACCGCCCTTTCCAAACAGTACGGCTATGTAAAAACAACCGTGGGCAAACTATACCGCATTACCGGCGCCACCGCTCAACTAAGCGGCGTAGTGCCACAAATTGCGCTGCCCGATGCTTTTGAAGCCATGGACGGCTATAGTGAGCGCAGTATGAAATATGCCTTGCCAAGCGATACGGTTATGAAAACCATTTATTACACCCCGCTTAGCCCTCTATCGGTGGCGGCAGTGCAGGCGGCTAGCAAGCAACGGGTGCAGCAATCGGCCTTTTACAAAACCGTGCAGCAACAAGTAAACCAAGCCAAACAGCAGCAACTTTTAAAAACCGTACCCCTGCAATACGAATCCTATCAAATTTGGCACCGCAGTAGCCTTTCCGATGACGACACCGCCACACAGGCCCCAACGGCCATTTTTAAAGCGTCGGCACCCACTTTCTACAAAAAAACCATGCAAGGCAATGCTTATTGGACCACCACTACCCAATATGTAATAAACGACCTTGAAACCGATGCCTACATTGAAGAAACATACCAAGTATTAAAAGACCTTATCACCAACATCAAAAAAAATTAACTTCACCTAAAACACCCTTCTATGACCAGCATCCTTAGCAGATTATGCATGTCTGCCTTTCTATCTCTTGCAATTATCTTAAGCGGCAAAGCACAAGAGGTTTCGCCCGTAAGTGTAATGGAACAGGCCTTTAAAACCCTTGAGGTATTAAATCAAAAGTACCTGATTTACACCAGTGCAGCCGCCCACAGCAGTGCACGAAAAAGCGAGCGTAAGTACCGCGACTACATGGAGCAAATTGACGAAAGTAACGCGGCCCTGTCTTCCGTACCCTCCTACAAAGGCGACCGAAGCCTGCAAAATGGCATTCGTGAATATTTGAAACTGGTGCGTAACGTAATGAGCGAAAACTACAGCAAGGTGGTAAACATGGAAGAAATAGCCGAAAAAAGCTACGACAACATGGAAGCCTATTTGCTAATGAACAAACAGCTAGACGAAAAAATGAGCGAGGCCAGCGCAAAGCTGAACGCGCTGCAAAAAGACTACTGCGTTCGCAACAACATTACGCTGGTGGAAAACACCACCGAGCAAAGCAACAAAATGGACAAGCTAGGTGATGTGATGGACTACAAAAATGAGAATTACCTCATATTTTTTAAATGCGCTTACCAAAATGATGTGCTACTGGAAGCCGTGGAAGCTAACAATGTGGTGGCCATGGAGCAAGCCCGCACGGCACTAAAAAAATATGCCGAAGAAGGCCTGGCCAAAATGGATACCATGAAAAACTTCAAGGGCGACCCCACCTTAAAAATGGCTTGCAAAAATGCCCTACAGTTTTTTAAGCGCGAAGCCGATAAAGCGGCCATCTACACCGACTACGCCATGAAAGAAAAAGCCTTTCTGCAACAGAAAAAAGCTTTTGAAAGCAACGCTAAAGCCCGAAGCGACAACGCCGAAATTGATAAATTTAACAAGGCTGTGGATGATTTTAATAAAGCGGGAAAGGAACTAAACGAAGCTGGCAATGCCCTAAATAAAGAACGCGCCGAAGCCTACAACAACTATAACAAAGCCACCACCACATTTTTAGACACCCACGTTCCTTACGCTAAAAAATAGCTGGCATTTCATTTGTGTTGAAACCTGGACGTGTAGCACCAGCTTTTTTTAGGCTAAGTACCGAAACGCTGAACAACTGCCAAAACCCGGGCAGTAAATCTTGATGGCAGTGCTATTTCTACAAAAACAGCGTTCCTGCGGGGCTTTAGCAGAGCGGTTCCCTTTTGTGCCTTCAGCGCTTTTGGCAGCCCCTGCCACCACGGCAAGACCGCTGGACCGATACCTTGGTGATGGATGAAAAAGCCAGTGCGGCGTAAATCCCATTACCTACGGATAAACACCGATTGTAACACCAATACAACAGCGGAGGCATGGCTGACGTGCCCATGCAACCATTGCAATTGGTGAGGTAAAGACGGCCCGCCGGTTCGGCAACTTGCTGTGGCGCTAATGGCTTAAGCTCAAAAGCACTTTCAGCACACTTTACAATTGGCCAACCACGCTATCTTTGCGCTCCATGCGCATTTTGATACACCAAGCCCAAATAGCCGGTTACCCGGCGGGACCTACCGACCTGCTGGTGCACGACGGGGTGATTGCCCATATTGGTGCATTGCCCGAGGCCACTGCCGATGTTGTAATAAACCAGCCCGGCCTACATGTAAGCGGAGGTTTTATAGATGTGTTTTCCCATTTTAACGATCCCGGACTGGAGTACAAAGAGACTTTGGAGACCGGGGCCGCCGCCGCCGCCACCGGTGGCTACACCAGGGTAATGGTACTGCCAAATACACAGCCCGCGCTCCACAGCAAGGCGCAAATAGAGTATGTGGTGCAGAAAAACCAACTGCTGCCCGCCCAAGTGTTGCCCATTGGCGCTATTAGCAAGAGCTGCGATGGCAAAGAGTTGGCAGAGATGTACGATATGCGATCTAGCGGTGCCGTGGCCTTTAGCGATGGCATAAGACCGGTACAAAATGGCCAATTACTGCTAAAGGCATTGCAATATGTAAAGGCTTTTGACGGTGTGGTGATACAGCAACCCATTGACGACGGCCTAAGCAAACATGGCCTTATACACGAGGGCATCATAAGCACCCAAATGGGCCTGCCTGGCAAGCCCGAAATGGCAGAACTGCTTAGCATTGGCCGGGATATAGAACTGCTGCGCTACACGGGCAGTCGCCTACACATTACGGGCGTAAGCACTGCCGCGGGCCTCCAGCTTATACGGCAGGCAAAGGCCGAAGGCCTGCAAATTAGCTGTAGTGTGGCCCCGTACCACCTGCACTTTACCGTAAACGATGTGCAAGCGTACGATACCAACCTAAAGGTAAATCCGCCACTACGCAGCCCCCAAGATGTTGAAGCCCTAAAGGCAGGCCTGCTGGATGGCACCATTGACTGCGTAGCCAGCCATCACCAACCACACGAATACGACGCCAAGGTATGCGAGTTTGAATACGCCCACTACGGCATGGCAGGCCTCGAAACCTGCTACGGGGCTGTGCTAACAGCCGTACCAAAGCTGGATGGTGACGCCATTGCAAAAATTTTTTCGGCCAATGTGGCGAGAATTTTTAATCTTTCCGCTCCAATAATCGCTGTTGGACGGCCAGCAGAACTTACTTTACACTGCCCACACCAAACTTG